>NZ_JAUBOV010000001.1:0-119852 GCF_036700405.1 Microcoleus sp. T3_D1 | reverse complement strand
AGGGCGCAACATCTCAGAAATATCAAACTATCCAAATGTCAAACGCCGCACCGTACCATTATCTGTAAATCGCTGTTCGCCAACGCCAACAACTTCCACAATAACTTCGCGTTCTGATATCGAAAATTGACCCTCGCGCGCGGCAATTTCAACGAGGGTTTTTTCCCCTTCCAAATACACCTTGTAATTAGTCGTAGCCCAGACACCTTTTTCATGTTCAAAACTGTGTCCATCGTCCTCATAAAGCGTCCATTCACCGCTTCCGGGCCAAATTCGCATTTTTAATGACTCAAGCGGTTCTTCGCTGACAAATTGCCTCACAGGTGCGATCGCAATTATGCCCCCTCCCCGCACGTAAAGCGGCATTCTCTCCAAAGGTGCATGGGCTAAAATGTGCATCGGGCCCTGATAGCATTCGCCCGTCCACCAATCGTACCAAGTACCCTCCGGCAAATACACGGCGCGGTGCTCAACTCCGGGGCGGTAAACAGGTGCAGCCATCAGCGACGGGCCGAGTAATACTTGATCGTAAAGGTGATAAGTTGTGCGATCGCGCGGAAAGTGATATAGTAGCGGTCGCAAAATCGGCGTTCCCGTCGTCGCAGCTTCCCAAAACAACGTGTAAATATAAGGCAACAACTGATAGCGCAAATTGATGTAATCGCGGCAAATCTTCTCAGTGCGAGATCCAAAAACCCACGGTTCGTGCTGCGCCGTACTCATCGCCGAATGACCGCGCATCAAGGGATACAGCATCCCCACCTGCATCCACCGCGCGAACAGTTCAGCCGTTGCATTCCCCGCAAAACCGCCGATGTCGCAACCGACAAACGCCACGCCGGAAAGCCCCATATTGCAAAGCATTGGTAGCGACATTTCTAGGTGTTCCCACTGCGATTGATTGTCGCCCATCCACACCGACGAGTAACGCTGAACGCCCGCAAAACCCGATCGCGTCAGCACAAAAGATCGATCGCCCGATCGCACTTTTTGCAACCCCTCAGCACAAGCTTTCGCCATCATCAACCCGTACAAATTGTGCGTTTCCGCGTGGGTAGCGCGATCGGATTCCGGGCCTTGCGGTGCATCCAAGGGAAAGCTGATGTGTTCGCCGCCGTCACCAAAAGGCCGTTCGGCGATCGCAGGTTCGTTCATGTCGTTCCAAATCCCCGCAATCCCAATATCTGTCAGGGTTTTGTGCAATTCCCCCCACCACTGGCGCACCTCCGGCCGCAGGAAGTCGGGAAACACCGCTTTGTCGGGCCAAACGTAACCGTGGAATAGCTTTCCCTCTGCGGTACGGACGAAATAGTCATTCTCCACACCCTCATCGAATATTTCATAATCTGCTTCCGGTTCGTACTTGACACCGGGATCGACAATCGTGACAACCTTAAAACCCGCTGCTTTCAAGTCTGCGATCAGTTTCGCGGGATCGGGGAAACGCTTCGGGCTCCAGGTAAAAACGCGGTAGCCGCGCATATAGTCGATGTCGAGGTGGATGACATCGCAGGGAATCGCCCGATCGCGAAATTCCTTCGCCAACTCGCGCACAATGTCCTCTGATTCGTAGCTCCAGCGGCATTGGTGGTATCCCAGCGCCCATTTTGGCGGAATCGGCATCCGGCCGGTTAACTGCGTGTAGGTGGCGAGAATTTGGGCGGGTTCCGGGCCGTAAATGATGTAGTAGTCGAGTTCCGGGCCTCTGGTTTCCATCCGCAAAACCCCCGGTTGTTCGGCGCCGATGTCGAATTGACTCCAAAAAGTAGTGTTAAAGAAAATGCCGTAAGCGCGATCGGGATTCATGGCGATGTAAAATGGGATCGCCTGGTACATTTCATCGGTGAGGGAATTGTAGTCGAGGGAGTCGGTTGTCCAGTTTGTCTTGACTTCGGAGAGTTTGTCGAGAAAGCCGGTGCGTTGGCCGAAACCGTAGAAGTGCTCGTCTGCTTCGATGCGCTTCCAGCCCGCGGCCCGGCCTGCGCGCCATCCCATATTGCGATCGCAGTCGCTAGCAAAGGGTTTTCCCGATTTGTCAAAGCATTCGATTGCAGCGCGATCTCGCTTTACGGAAATTAATATTTGTGCGGTTTCAATTTCTATTTTTTCCTCGGTTTCTCGCACTTCAAATGGTATAATTTCCCACTCTTCGTCAGGGACTGTTATTGAGTGCGATCGGCTGTTAAATTCACCTGTCGGGGACATTCGCACTCGGATTAAATTCGGTGCGAGGATGCTGATATTTAGGGATATCTCGCCGCAATTAAAGTGAATTGTGCGATCGGTTTTATTTATGGATTGTACGGAGGCGATGGTTGACCAAGGCTGTTCAGTAGTTTGGAGTTTTCCGAAGTATTGCGGCATATACGATTTGGTAATTGGCAATTAGTAAACCGATCGTGCAAGCCGCACTTGACTACCGTCATCTAGCTAAAGGAGGAATATAACTTGTCAGTATTTCAAGTAAATTAACAAATGCGGTAAAATATACTTCGGCAATACCGTGGCTAGCCGAATAAGCTACTATAGAAAATGAAACAGGTATCCATAAATTAAGTTGAAAATAACTGAGCCTTTGCACCATTTTTCATTTTAAATCAGGCTTTATGAACAGGCAAGATGCCTGTTCCACAAAGACTAAATTTTCTTGTGGAACAGGCATCTTGCCTGTTCTTGATAACACAAGATGCCTGTTCCACAAAGACTAAATTTTTCTTGTGGAACAGGCATCTTGCCTGTTCTTGATAACGAATAAGCTACTATAAAAAATGAAACAGGTATCCATAAATTAAGTGGAAAACAACTGAGGTTTTGCACCATTTTTCATTTTAAATCAGGCTTTATGAACAGGCAAGATGCCTGTTCCACAAAGACTAAATTTTTCTTGTGGAACAGGCATCTTGCCTGTTCTTGATAACGCCTCAATTGTGAACTTTTCTCTTCCTTCGCCTCGAAAGCGGTTCATTATATCCGGCAAACAACAAAGTGGAGTTTTCGCTTCACCTTACGAAATCTCCACTTTTATCACTATTCTAGTGGCTGCAAAAAACCAGTTGCATTCACTCGATCTTACTTGTACAAAACAGCCTCTTTCAAAGTCGCGATCTTACCTAGCGCTTCATCGAGATCCTCTTGGGACGCGCCGTGGGCAACTATTGCATCTGTCAAATGCTTCACAATTGCATCAAAGTGTTCAGGCTGTAAATTCAAACCTGCGTGTGCTTTCTCCATTGAACGGCCTGAGTATTGCTTGGTGCCGCCGAGGGCATAGGAGATAAAAGCAGTTTGATGGCGGCGCTGCTTTTCCATATCTGTATGATCGAAGAAGTGGCTCACTATCTCGTCAGCCAAAACATCGCGGTAAAAATCATCGACTATCTCTTTAATGGCTGGCTCTCCACCCATTTTTTCGTACAATGTTGTTGCCATATCGTTTCAGCGAGTTATTTTTTTTCCCTTACTCTTTAATTATAGCTGGCAGCTTTGATTTTTTCCACTGTGAAATGTTAATTTAATCTGAAATAATTACTTAGTAACTGTTGCGACTGCTGGTATTTTTTAGACCACATTCTCTAATTGTAAACTTTATTAACGTTCTATCGCCAGTTAGATATTGTCGATCGCCCTCCCAGCATTTTGACCTAATGCACGGCTTGCTTGTTTTAGCAAGATGTTTCCTACACACCACCAACACGCATCTCTTTTCGAGCTAGCAAACTCAAGAAATCGATGGGCAAACAGAGGCCGGATGCGATCGCAATTTACGCGATCGCCTCTGCAATTGGACAAGTTAAAATAAATGGGCGATCGGCTTCCCAGCAGCATCATGTATAATCAAACTGCAAATATAATCGAATCACCACAACGATCGCCTGTATAGTAATATTTGGCAGTTGCTAGTCGGTTGCGACACTTCCGGGCGATCGCCCGCAGTTAAGAAAAACCTTTGACTTAAGTACGCGGACTTAAATCAAGATTATTATCTCCTCCGCCAGGAACGAAGCAATCCCAAGTCTGAGAGATTGCTGCATTTCTATCTGCTGTTTCCTTAAACTTTGATGATTTTTGAGTGCCTTGAAATACTATAGCCAACATCCTAACGCTTTCTCGATCGACTACCTCAACGACTTGCGAGGAGCAATTCTAGCCTCCCCTTATCTAGCAATCAACAACCTCAACCGCGATTTCATTGGCACCAAAGGGTTTTCCGTGGTGTTTCAACGTTCTGAAATCGCCGAACTAGAACGGCGGTTCCCTTTGTTCAAACCCTATCTAGACCAAGCATTACAGCCTGAATGCAATGCTTTTTACCTCAACCCTTTGTTGCTGGGTGAAGGTTCCCGCGTCGATCCGCATATCGATCGATCTTTGCGATCGTACTGCAAAACTGTGGAACCTCCCGCAGCCGTCAGCGTTTTGTACGTACAAGTACCGCCGAACTTGCAAGGGGGAGAGTTGATACTGCGGCGCAACAAACAGCAAGTCGGGCAGATTAAGCCGCAAGCCAACTCGCTGATCTATTTTCAAGGAGATTTGACTCACTCTGTCAACGCCGTTAAAAGTACCGGAACTCGTTTGAGTTTGGTTTGCGAACAGTACAGTTTGAGCGAAACAGAACTGCAAGATATTCCAGGATTCACAGTGGAATCTAGGGCCGTGAAAGCAAAAATTAAGTAAGGTTTATTCGAGCCTGGGAGGATGATAAATTCAGGACACGCTTAACCAGCCACTTGCATCAAGGGTTCCATAACCGCCAACTTATGTGCTGGGAGATTATCCATAACCACTACTGCGACCCGAGTGGGTTAAGACCGAGCATTATGGGCGAAAGCCTTGAAGGAAAAAAAGAATGATGCTAGCTTTATAAATATAGTTTTTTGAGGAGCTAAAGTTCTGAGAAAAGAGGACTTAAAAGCTGATGCTGTTTTAATCCGACAGCAGTACCTCAAGAAACCAGTCGGCAAAGGAAATGTCGCACTTGCTGAGCTACAGGTTAAGGGAGGTGTAGCCTTTTGTGCAGCAGCAACATCTAGAGGTGGCAGCAAAAGTCCAATTAGGGAAATACCCAAGCCGAAGTCAGCAGGAGGACAATTCGAGCCAGCTATTGATTCTCGAACCCAGCGTATGATGGATACTGATGCTGAGTACAAAGTTTTGTCACAAATTGCTGATACTCTTGAGATGTTCTATGATCTTGAAGTAGAAGGCCAACTCTACCTGTATACTGAGTTCCAGCCATGTGAAAGTTGTAATAGCATTTTGAGACAGTTTAAGGAGAAGTTCCCGCACATAAAGATAGAAGTTTTCTGGGATTACCCGTATCCACCCGAATCTTAAAGAGGAAGAAATCAGTTATGACTTTGGAATACAGCAGTCTTACAGAAAAAAGGTTGTCCTTGTTGCGCCAATTGCCTGAATCCATCCAAGGTACCCTAAGTAGGGTAGGGCAGCAACATTATGAAGAACTCTATGAACCAGAAGCAGAGGATGCAGCTTCACTTCAAGATGCTTTAGATGAAATTCTGGAAGTGTTTCAGAGTAACAACCAAACACTGAGCCACATTCGTTATGTTTGGATGGCGCTGATACTAGCTTCAGTTGTAGAACCAACAGTTCAATATTATCAACCATTAAACTTGATTCCACAAAAAACTATTAGTAAGATAGAACTATGGCTCCTAGAAAATCTTGAAAAGATGCTGGATTCTCAAAGAAAGTTTTCTAATGCTCTAAGAGAGGAAGAGTTTAAGGCTCTAGTAGATGTGATTAAAATTGATTATACAAAAGATAAAAAGTTGGAAAATTTTCAAATAATATTTGAAGCATTAGATGTTTATAGGAGTGCGATTAAAACTTTGGATTACAATCAATCCTTAGAATCATTACTAGATATATTAGAGAATTGTTTAGAGGGCTATGCAATCTTCCCCGGTTCCCACGGACGACGTGAGTTATTCGATTGGTGGCTACTAGAGGTTGTACCAGCAAGCTGGTATCTAATGCCTCCCAGTTCTATCTACTCGCTAGATAAATTGGGGAATGAAAAAAATAATGGTTTTTGTCACATGAATAAATTGAATGAAATTAGCTCTGCCATGTGGAGCATTATCTTGACAGCTTCTACCAGTAGACAGAGGTCAAAGCTGCGAACTTTCCCTAACAACTTTGAGGATTATTTAAACACAATACCAGGGGATGTTAGACTTGATAAGTGGGCAAGTTAATCTAAGTAACACTGCAAGTATATATAAAGATAGCGTTGAAACTATTTTTAGTTAAAGGAAGGACTGCAATGAGTAAGCCAGAAGATATTATAGCTGAAATAATGAAAAATCTTCACGAAAAAGAGCGCGATCAAGATGTTAATGAAAAGGAAGAAAGTAACTATGGAGAGGAATATATTTCCCAGCTTAAATCAGTTTGTAAAAGTTTTCTCAAAAAAGAATCTTTGGAAGTTGGACAAATCGTGAAATGGAAAGAAAACTTAAAAAATAGAAAGCTTCCCCACAAGAATCAACCAGCAATTGTTATTGCCATATTAGATAAACCTGTCATCAGCACTGATGATGAAGCTGGTAGCCCCTACTTCTTAGAAACTTTAGATATCATTCTGGGGATCGTAGTTGAAAACGGCACATTTTTAACTTATTACTATGATAGCAGAAGGTTTGAGCCTTATTAATTTATGTTTATATATTAATGGGAAACCTTTGAGGAAATGCCCCTTTAGTCAGCATAAATATTGAAAAATTAACGAGAAATCATGTGAGATTTGCTGATTCAAAACGGGTAAATTTTTGAGGGTTTAGGCTCTGCACCGATGCGGGGGGATATTGGTATTCAAAATGGTAAGATTGTGGCGATCGCATCCTCTCTTACCTCCAAGGCTCATCAAGTGGTAGATGCTTCTGGCTTGTGGGTGACACCGGGATTTATCGACATTCACACCCACTAGGCTCTAGAGTTAGAAATTGCACCCGGATTAAGCAAATCACTTCGTCATGGCGTTACCAGTGTTGTAATTGGCAATTGCAGCTTGTCTGTTGCAGTTGGTAAACCCCAAATGCTGGCAGATATTTTTCAGACAGTCGAAACTTTTTCCCACCAACTGATTGCCAAAGGGCTGAAACAGCCAGATTAATTTAAACTGATTAAAAATTAGGCTGCGAAAATCCGATGATCCACAAGAAGAACCGCAAAAAGTTACCTTTATTAGCAGCATTCTTAGTCTCGCCATTTATTTCTTGGTTTCTGAGTGCGATCGCCCTATTTCTCAGTCTCTGGATCATCGTACCAGCACCCACGATGTTCCTGTATCCTTTGGCGGTAGGAGCACCAGAAATCAGTCCTTG
Source organism: Microcoleus sp. T3_D1 (assembly GCF_036700405.1). Lineage (NCBI taxonomy): Bacteria > Bacillati > Cyanobacteriota > Cyanophyceae > Oscillatoriales > Microcoleaceae > Microcoleus > Microcoleus sp. T3_D1. The sequence goes on along the minus strand of NZ_JAUBOV010000001.1, from coordinate 112,500 downwards.
GTTGGTCGGTATCAATACGATCGCCCTTGTGCTGAACCTGCTCAGACGGCATCAAGGCAAAGTCTACATTATTTTACTCATTTGTAACCTGTTCGCCCTCATCCTGGGCCTGCTACCCCTGATTCAGTTCCCAGCAGCCAATGCAGCCATAGCTACTCAAATGCAAGCAGTTTTAGGGCAAAACTATTTAGCAGCCGTTCCTCAAACCCATCGCGCGCAGCTACGCCCTCAACCGTTTATCCTCGCAGATGCGTTCCGAGGAATTCCGATTAGAGACGTTAGGATCGATCGGGCTATTGTATTTGCCAACCCTGACGGAGTTTCACTGCAACTCAACGTTTATCGGCCGATGCAAATTGGCAAATATCCGGCGATTATCACACTCTACGGGGGAGCTTGGCTCAGAGGCAATCCCGATTCCCATGAGGAATTCAGCCGCTACATGGCCGCCCAAGGCTATTGTGTGGTTGCAATTGCTTACCGCCACGCTCCCAAATATCGCTTTCCTGCTCAGCTTGAGGACGTACAAGCCGCTCTTTCCTATATCAAAACTCATGCTGGTGATTGGTCCATCGATCTCGATCGAATTGCTTTGATGGGAAGATCAGCAGGTGCCCATTTAGCAATGCTAACTGCTTATAATTCTAGTGTGCTTCCAGTTCGAGCAGTGGTGAACTATTACGGGCCAAATGACCTGATCCGGGGATACAATGACCCACCTTTTCCTGATGCCATAAATGTTCGAGCCGTCTTGCGTGCCTTTTTGGGAGGAACGCCAGACGAACTCAACGAGCTTTACCGTCGGGCTTCTCCCATCAATTATATTAAACCGAATCTTCCCCCTTCTCTACTGGTTTATGCAGGCCGCGACCATATCGTTCAGCCCAAGTTTGGTCGATCGCTCTACCAACGATTGCGAGCCACGGGCGATTCCCTACGGGATAGCTTCGCTTCACGGGCTATTTTGCTCGAAATTCCTTGGGCTGAACACGCCTTTGATGCCGTTTTTAATGGCCCGAGCAATCAATTAGCTTTGTACTACACAGAACGCTTTTTGGCTCATACTCTGAAGTCTTCGGATTACCAACGAGTTAAATAAAAATTATCAACTTACTCATTAATTGTCGCACCAACTTTGTAAGGATGCGGGGATGAGTTTTGTTGAGGATTTAAATGTGATTGAATTTTACCGAATCCCAGTGCAGGTAAAAGCAGCCCAGTAAAAAGGGTGAGAGAACGGCTTTAATTCTTGACAATATTTATCTAAATTTTTGAGAGATAAATAAATTTGTTTGCCAATTTTATCATACTTTTTGTATTCTTCATCCCATTGCTGATATTCTGAGGAACCGGAGGAGCAAGCTTTTCGTTCTGCCTCGGATATTTTGCGGAGCGTGTGGGTTTCTTCACGTTTCTGTTTCAAAAGTTCTGTGAGTTGGGGTTTATAACTAGCCGCTAAGGTATTGCCCGTAAGCTCTCGCAACTTAACTTGAGCTTGTCTAATAGCCTCTGGGCGATTCTTTCCCTGCTGCCACTCTTGATAGTAAAAAATGGAGAAAAGCGCCGTAGCTAAATCATCGACAGCCCAAAGCGTACTGATAACACTTCTGGCTCCCGCCGACAAAAAAGCAGTTGAAAAAGTGAGGATATCACCAGTAATTTCACTCAATCCCAATCCAGTTTCGCAGCAGGAAAGAAATACATCCGACAACTGAGGGAGACGCCATGCAGGAGTCATTAGCTGACCTAAAGTAATGCAGCCATCTCCTAAAATTAATGTCGATTCAAAGGGATTGTCAAAGCGCGACTGGGCGTGGTGGCTAGAGTGGAGGATTTGGACGGTTTGCGCCAGTTCTCGATAGTTACTAACAGTAGCTTGATGGCGACCTTTTAAGCGTTGATTGTCTGGGATACTATAAAAAACTGCGATTTGCTCTCCTTCAAAGCTGGCGCAAGGCAAGTCGCCCGTCGCATCTTCAATAGTGCCACAGTTTAGATTATTGCCGGGGGAAGGGCGTTGCTGGCAGAATTCTAAGACTTGACAACTAGGTGCGTAACGAATGAGAAACTTGTCTCCTAAATATCGGTTGTCTCCGATGGGTAGTGCAGCGAAGGGGATTTGGTGAAGGGCAAAATGAGGAACTATAATCAGTTCCGAAATTCCTTCTAAATGCCATAAGATTAGATCGTTTAAATTTAACTGTTGTGCCAGTTTAGTTAACATCCCAACGAACTCTTCTTTCCAAGAATTGTTATCTTCAACATATTGTCCTAACCAATTTTGGAAAATCCATCCGTGCAAAGTCTCAAATCCTAAATCAGCGCAACTTTGCAGGGTAATCTCGTTTTGCCGCACGACGAAGATAAAGGTGTCGCTAACAGTGGTGTAAAAGCTAATAATTGCAGTGGTGGGTTTGTCGATAAGCTTCTGGATGGATGGGAATTTGAGAGGATTGACTCGAATTTGACCCGCAAGCACCGGATCTAAGCGACGAAGTTGTTCCCAAATTAGGAGTTTTTCAGCTTCCAGATCAGCTATTATTTGATTGTAAGCTGCTAGTGCTGCACGGCTGTTATCAAGTTTGCTATTATCAAAGTCGTTGCTAGGTTGATTGCGCCCTCGTTCCTTGTCAATTTGCTGCTGTAGGCGTTCAAAATCCTGTAAATACTCTAGAATTTCAGCAGAAATTTCTGCACTTGAGTAGAGATCATTGCTTGCCATTAAGTCTACGAGGCGTTTAGAGCGCGATCGCTCTACATATTCAACAGCTTTATCTAACTGCTTGTTATTGATGCAAGCTTGCACGATGTTTGCATAAATGTCGATCGCCTCTTCCAAAATTTCTTGGCGGCGAAATTCAGAAGTTGCCCAAGTACGCCTGGTTTCTACGGCTTCGATCGCGATGCCGTATCCATCAATGGCTAATTTCCAATCTTTTATTGCAAATCCTATTTTTCCAAGGGTTTCTCCAGCCCCCGAGCATTCAAATGGGAAAGCAGTTGGCGTACAAACTGTTAAAGCCAATCGATAACAAGCGATCGCTTTTTCGTGTGATTCAACCATGAAGTAACATTTACCCAGATTCATTTGAGCCATAGCCCACTCTCTAGGAAACTCATCCGGGTTAAAGACTTTTAAAGCAGATTGATGGGCGACAATAGCCATTTCTAAATTCTCATTTCGATTGCCCTCAAGTCGATGCACGTAAGCGTTGCCCAGATTCGTCTGCACTCCTGCCCAATCTGCGGGGAAAATGTCTTGAGTGTAAACTTGCAAAGCTTCGAGATTAGCTGCGATCGCCTTCTCAACATTTTCTACCGGATCGCCGTGAATTCGGTGGCGGTAAGCAGATGCCAGATTCGTTTGAGTTTGCGCCCAAAGTTCCGGGAATTCTTCGCGGGTGCGGAATAACAGGGCATTTTCATAACAGGCGATCGCTTGTTCCAAGTTTTCCGCCTTGTCGTCGCAGATGCGCTCGCGATAGATAATACCCAAATTATTTTGTATTTTAGCCCATGTTTTAGGCTCTGCTTCGCGGGTGTAAACTTCCATTGCAGCTTTGGAAGCCTCGATCGCCAATTCTTCATTTTCTAACCGATCTCCTCGGATTCGGTTGCCATAAGCAATAGCCAAATTATGTTGGATTTCTGCCGACATTTCAGGAAAGGATTCGCGGGTAAATACTTGTAGGGCATTTTGGCAGCAGGCGATCGATCGTTCTAGATTTTCGGCGCGATCGCCCTTAAAACGGCGGTGATAAGCATTACCGAGAGAGTTTTGACAAGCTGCCCACTGTTCTGGAAAAGCTTCGTAGGTTAAGACGGTGACAGCAATTTCATAACCTGCAATGGCAATCTCTAAATTATTGGCTTCATTTCCTTTTTTAAATTCATGGATGCAGTAGCTCAAAATCATAAGGCGAGCAGCGATTCCTTTTTTCCCTGCGGGTGGTGCTTCAGATAGTATCGCAGACGAGTGATATCGCAACACCTTAACAAAGTGTTCATCGAGTTGAGCTTGATTAGCTTCAAGCACGACGTTAATTTCTCGCACTATCCTTTGGTCAACCGTTTGGAAATTCCTGCGACTCTCTGAAATAGCGTCTAATAATTGAAAGAATAAACGAAACCGAGTTTCCTCTTGGATGGAATCCCATTGTGCTTTCTGGCGTTTTGTCGCTGGGGGAGCTTTCTTCGGGCCGAATCCTTTTGCCATATTCTTTACAGGTTACGAAGGGGATACTACATATACACATCAGCCATCCGCTCCAAAATTACGCAGCATCCCTCCATATTTCTGCTAACTTCTCCAGCAGTGCTTCGGCTAAATCTTCTAAATCAGTGTCGGCGCGATCGGCACTTTCACGAGTAAACTCCCCTCCTGCGGTACTCCCTGCTAACATCTCTCCCCCTGCGTACCGCCACTCGTACTCGTCGCAAGTTCGATAAATACGCTCTAATTGGGCAACAATATTGCTCTGCGATTGAGTTTGGATCGTAGAGCGTACCTGTACCGCCACTGGATCGTCTGTTTCTAAGAAGGCGATCGCTTCTTCTAAACGAGTAATCTGTTCAATTAAAGTGTCGATCGGCATCAGTTCTGCTACCGCGAGTTGTTGCGGTGGATTTGAGCTATCTAAGCTGGGAGCAAATCCCAATAGTTGCACGGAGTCCAGGCGATCGCTAAATTGTACTCCCACATATCCAATCCGATTTTCTATTACTTCTTCGGGTAAGAGAATGGTTGTTTCACCAGGTAAAACTGGGCGGCATTCTAAGGAGCCAATGCCAGGAATTACCAAGTCAGCGACATTAGCTAGTGTCGTTTTTACTTGATTGAAGCTATCAGAACCTTCCAAATCTGTTTCAATTTGCAGCCATTTTAAATAGCTGTGAACCGCGTAAACTGCCAGTGCATTCAAGTAAACTCGTTTTCCTTTTTGGACTGTACTTTGAACGGCTGCCAACTGTCGCGCCCTTTCGTGAGCTTTTAACTCTATTGGTACTGTTAACAGAGGTAGTTCTGCGATGTTCATGGTTGTGGTTCCTGTTCATATCCTAGAGTGCGGGCTATTTCTTGCAACGAGGGTTTGCATTTTTTCTGCCAGTGAGAATTCAGCGTTGTGTAATTAACCTTTAACTCTTTTGCTAAGTTTTTAAATTTGTCAGGGGGTTCTTTTAATACTCTTCTCATGCTGAGGAATTGGCCGTTGCACTCCGGGTTAGAACGAGGGTAGCTATTTTTTAGCTTGCCTTCTGGATCTTGTTCTATGTAAAGTTCAAGTTCGAGACCAATCCGCTGAATAGTTTCTTTCTGAGAACTTTCAATCATGCCATCCAACCCGCTGAGCGTAAAATCGGGTAATACTTCAAGCCGAGTTGTTTCCCCAGCATCCACCGCAATCGGTGCATCTAAACTAATTGGAGCATCTGTGTCAGGAGAGTACAAATCTTGAATTCGCCAACCCAGGTAGCCGTTGATCCAGTTGACAAAACTTTTTGAAACAGAAGGCGATCGCGGTTCAAATTTAGCAATGTCGCGGCTGACCCATGCTAAAGTAAGGTTGAGGGCTTCAGGATAATTTTGATGGGCTGATTTTTTGACTCCTGGTAGTTGCTGAATTTGTAATAACAGCTTGTTCATGGCTGTTCGGCATTTTCTACTGTTAGCTGGGTTGTGGCGCACCTCTGCAATTAGAGCGCTTAACCGTCCATCTAGGTCATCCATGCGACTTTTTTGAGGAGCAAGTTAGTTTGTTAGACATCTCCCATAATTGTTGTGGAACAGGCATCCTGCCTGTTCTTGACAGGCTTTTTGGGAGATGTCTATTAGCTATGAAAATTCGCGATCGTGCGAAAATCCTAAGCTATTTTCTCATGTGGTTGAGCTCTTTGTGTGCGTAAGTTCTTGCCGGGAGGAGGCAAGAGGCTATTTCCACGCGAATTATTGCAACTGAAGCAGGCTAAACGCAGGTTGGAGAGTGCGTTAGACCCGCCTCGGCTTTTCGGGAGTAAGTGTTCGATGGTTGTTTCTGATTTCTGCATCGACTTGTTGCACCAGTGGCAGCGGTTTCCGTACAGTTCCAGAAGTTGGCGTCTTTTGTTGCGTCTTGAAGCTGGGGACATAAAGCTTTGGGATGCTCACGGCTGTTACGTGTTCATTTACGTATCAGCTCCCTGCTAAAAATTTACGCAGCAGTTTCTAACAGAGGGATAACATTTGCCTTAAGTCTTTTCATCACCTTGAAATGAATTTAAATATCCAGCTATACGTCTGTCGCTTGTTGTATAAGAGAGTCGGTGATTTTGTGAGAAGTTAAATTTTTAATTTGATGACGATTGCTCAAAAGTTTGAAAAAGCGAGATCCCTTTCTTGGTACACTATATATAGTATCCCTCGATAAGTCCTGTAAATGTACGATCGCCCCCCTGTTTTAGCGCCCCATGCCCTGTTAAACTGAAATCCTGCGGTTGTGTGCGATCGGCGCGATCGACCTTTCTAAAAAAAACCTAAAATTCTGTAGTCTAGGATACATTTATTTAGTTAATGATTGTTTAAACTCTCCAAGTGTAGATTGTGTACTCTCCATAATTCTCCAAAACCCCTAAACGAGTGCGTTGTTTGCTGGACTGCGATTTATCGATCGTCGAACCGTTAAAAACCATAAGTAGTTTTGACCTGAATTCATCGGAATTGATTTGCACAAAATTTTTGAGCTGACCAGAGTGAAGATTAGCTACTAAATCTGTGCAGCGCAGGCATCTATCATGTTGACTCAAATTAGTACAGGGTCTTGTCATCTATTTTATTGCTAATAACCGAAATCCAACCGCATCTCACACTGGATTGTCACACCCGATGGACGGCGGCGAAGTCATTGAGCCTCGCTCCTCCAATCTTTTCGAGCCTGCCAAAAAAGGCCTTCTCGCAAAAGTTAGCTTTGACAAAAAATGTTGGGTAAATCTCATATGTTGCACCATTCTCAATTAGCCTTTTATGAACAGGCTGGACGGCCTGTGAAGCGAGAAAATTGATCTCTTGTGGAACGGGCCGGAGAGCCCGTTCTTGAGAATGGTGCAAAACGTTGGGTAAATCCAACATATTCGTCAATCGTTAGACTTTTGCTAACATCTATTTTTTCTCAACTACTCGTCCTGCAATCCCAATAAAAATAACCATGAGTGGAAACGAATCGCGCGTTCAAGCAATTTCTCAAATCGTCAACCGCCAACTGATGCCTGGTCGGCCTCCCAAGCGGCTCGAAGATATGTGGGCTACAGACGTTTTTACTCTGAGCAAGATGCAAGAAAGTCTGCCCAAAAGCATTTTCAAATCAGTAAAAAACACCGTTCAAACCGGTCAAAAACTCGATGCTTCCGTAGCTGATGTAGTTGCAGTAGCAATGAAAGATTGGGCTATTTCCAAAGGAGCCCTCTACTACGCCCACGTATTCTACCCGCTAACCAACGGCACCGCCGAAAAGCACGACGGTTTCATCTCAGTGCAAGGCGACGGTTCCGTCATCTCAGAATTTGCAGGGAAAGTTCTCGTACAAGGCGAACCCGATGGCTCCTCATTCCCCAACGGCGGCATCCGTTCCACCGCCGCCGCTCGCGGATACACAGCCTGGGATGTCACCAGCCCTGCTTATGTCATGGAAACAGACAACGGCATGACATTGTGCATTCCTACTGTTTTCATCTCTTGGACAGGTGAAGCCTTAGACAAGAAAACGCCGCTTTTGCGTTCCATTGCCGCCATGAACAAAGCAGCAACCCGAGTGTTAAAGCTATTAGGCAATACCGAAGTGGCTCCGGTAAATTCCAGTTGCGGTTCCGAACAAGAATACTTCCTGGTAGATGCCAATTTCACCAACAACCGCCCCGATTTGCTGCTAGCAGGTCGCACCTTGTTTGGCAAAGCTCCTGCGAAAGGTCAGCAATTTGACGACCACTATTTTGGAGCGATACCAGAGCGCGTTCAAGTCTTCATGCAGGAAGTAGAAGAAAGAATGTACCGTCTGGGAATTCCTGCCAAAACCCGCCACAACGAAGTAGCTCCCGGTCAGTTTGAAATTGCACCAGTTTTTGAAGCTGCAAACGTCGCCAGCGACCACCAACAATTAACCATGACAATTCTCCGCAACACTGCGAAGAAACACGGTTTTATGTGTTTGCTGCACGAGAAGCCTTTCGCCGGCATTAACGGTTCTGGCAAACACGTCAACTGGTCGGTCGGGAATGCCACCCAAGGAAACTTATTAGACCCAGGCGATACACCGCACTCGAACATACAATTTCTAGTTTTCTGCGGCGCTGTGATTCGCGGAGTTCACAAATACGGCCCGCTGTTGCGCGCGGTAGTTGCGACTGCCAGCAACGACCACCGATTGGGTGCAAATGAGGCTCCACCAGCAATTATCTCTGTCTATTTGGGTTCGCAATTAGAAGATATCTTCGGGCAAATTAGCCGGGGAGAAGTTAAGGACTCTAAAGGTCGGGGAATTATGAACTTAGGTGTAGAAACACTGCCTACTTTCATGAAGGATGCTGGAGACAGAAACCGGACTTCGCCCTTTGCCTTTACTGGAAACCGATTTGAATTCCGGGCAGTAGGTTCCGGTCAGTCTGTTTCCGGGCCGCTGGTGGCGATGAATACAATTCTTGCAGATTCTTTGGACTGGATTGCTAACAAATTAGAAAGCGATTTGGCTAACGGAACTGAACTGAATGCTGCCATCCAAACCATTCTCAAAGAAGTGATGGACGAGCACGGTGTGGTTGTATTTGGTGGCGACGGCTATTCCGAAGAATGGCACAAAATGGCCGTTGAGGAACGGGGTTTAGCTAACTTGCGGACTACGGCCGATGCTTTACCCGTGTTGAAGGAAGGATACATTGAAGACTTGTTTGAAAAGACAGGTGTTCTGACTCCAGTTGAATTGGAAAGCCGTTACGATGTTTATGCTGAGCAGTATTTGCTGGCAATTGAAGTCGAAGCAAAACTGGTAATAAGCATGGCAAAAACCATTATTTACCCCGCAGCTTTGAGGTATTTAGCTGAAGTTTCTGGAACGATTTCTAAATTGAAAGAGATTGGGATTGAGCTGGAAAAGGAAAGTGCGGAAAAAGTAGCGGTGTTGCTTAAGTCCATGATGGATACTGCGAGCAAATTGAGTGCTGCTTTGAGCAAGCACGATTTTGCTTCGACAGAAGACCATATGCAGTATGCTTCGCAAACAATTCGTCCTTTGATGGATGAGGTTCGCAAGTATGCCGATGCTCTGGAAGGTGAAGTGGCTGATGATTTGTGGCCTCTGCCTACTTATCAAGAAATGCTGTTTGTTAAGTAATCGTAAATCGGGTTAATTTCCGGTGATATTTGTAGGGACACGGCACTGCCGTGTCCTTACTTGTTTTTGAGCTTAAATGAGTGTAAACTCTTGCTGGGACGGGCTTTGGGGCCCATCTCACAAGAGTTATTTTTTCTTGTGGGATGGGCCCCAGAGCCCGTCCTAATTATTTTTGCAAGAGTCTAAGCTGTGGAGCATTTAAACGACTAACGAACCAGGTAAGGTGCGTCAGCTAGAACGGGAGCATCTCAGTTTTGCATTTACAGTGCGAGCGTCCCCGCTCGCGTATTGTACAATACGCGAGCGGGGACGCTCGCACTACAAAAAAAATGCTTTTTACAAAACTGAGATGCTCCCGCTAGAACACTTACGGTAGATGCGGGAAACGCTTATGTACTGACGCACCCCACAATCGTCCTTTAAATGTCGAACAGCTTATTGCCTGCCGACACTTTTTTGCCACGATGGAGAGCATCTTCTATGTGTAACAACACTTCTTCTGGCTCCTTCCTTCTTCCTCCTGCATTCTGCCTCACAACTTAAATGTCTAGCTTGCTGGGCTACCAAAGTGAGAGGCTCCCCCACGATGTAATCCGCCACATGCTGACGATTCCATGAAGAAACGAAAAGCTATGGATACTCAAGTGAGAAACAGTGCTATTGTTGATTGTATACAGTTAGTCAACACAAGAGCACTTTTTCCTCAAGTGTCGCAGGTATGATAGTTGTGCGCTTATGTAATTCCTATCAAAAAGGGATTTTGAATCTTTTATGGAGAAAATTCAAGAGTTAAAATTATCCAAATGCCCAACGGGAATTCAGGGACTCGATGAAATCACAGATGGAGGCTTGCCCCAAGGCCGACCTACCTTAATCTGCGGGTCAGCGGGTTGCGGTAAGACCTTATTTGGTGTGGAGTTTCTCGTGCGCGGAGCAACGCGGTACGGAGAACCAGGCGTTTTAGTCACCTTTGAAGAAACTGCGTCAGAAATTACCAAAAACGTCGCCTCTTTAGGGTGGAATTTAAATCAGTTAATTGCAGAAGGTAAAATATTAATTGATCATGTTTATATTGAACCCAGCGAAATTGAGGAAACAGGAGAATATGACCTTGAAGCCCTATTTCTTCGTCTAGGCTATGCGATCAAAAAAATTGGTGCTAAACGGGTACTGTTAGACACGATTGAAGTCTTGTTTTCTGGTTTAGCCAATTCCCACATTGTCCGAGCAGAAATACGCCGTTTATTTCATTGGTTAAAAGACCAAGGTGTGACAGCCGCGATCACAGGGGAGCGAGGAGATAACACCTTAACCCGTCAAGGTTTAGAAGAATACGTTTCGGATTGTGTGATCAAATTAGATCAAAAAACCTTTGAAGATATCGCCACAAGAACCCTTCAAGTTGTCAAGTATCGCGGCTCTCGTCATAGTAATAATGAATATCCTTTTTTAATTGAAGAAAATGGCATTTCGGTCTTACCCGTTACTTCCTTAAAATTAGACCATGTGGTTTCTAATGAGCGCATCTCAACGGGCATCGCGCAACTTGATGAAATGTTTGGCGGGCAGGGCTACTATCGGGGTAGCAGTATTCTTGTCACAGGCAGGGCTGGAACGGGGAAAACAACGCTTTCATCTTATTTTGCCCAAGCAACCTGCCTCAGAGGCGAACGGTGTTTATATCTCGCCACTGAAGAATCGCCCCAACAAATTATTCGCAATTTAAACTCGATTGGTCTTGACTTAGCCCTCTATGTAGAGCAGGGATTATTGCAATTTGATGCGGTACGTCCCACTAACTACAATTTAGAAATGCGTTTGTATAAAATCCATCGCTGGGTGCAAGACTTTCAACCAAGCACGATCATCATCGATCCGATGAGTAATCTCGTGTTGAGTGGGAGTTTGATTCAAACAAAAAACTTTTTCATGCGTTTAATTGACTATTTAAAGAGTAAGCAAATAACCGTTTTTATGACCAACTTAACGGCTGGTGATGCTGACCATGACCACGAACAGACAGAAGTGGGTGTTTCCTCTCTGATGGATACTTGGTTAGAGCTCCAAACGCTCAAGGTGAATGGGGAGCGCAATCGGATTCTCTATGCCCTCAAATCTCGCGGCATGATGCACTCAAATCAAGTACGGGAATTTATCGTCACCAAGGAAGGTGTAAAGTTGGTCGAGGTTTACTTGGGAGATGGCAAGGTATTAACAGGAACGGAAAGAGTCAATCAAGAACTAAAGGAAAAATCTGCCTCTCAAAAACGCCGACAGAATTTTGAACTCAAAAAACGTGAGTATGAACAAGAGAAAGAACTCGTACAAGCTCAGATAAATGCTCTACAAATGCAATTGCTCAATCGAGAGGCGGAGTTAGATTTGCTGCTTGAAGAAGAACAAGAGGAAGAAAAAGCGGTGCAGGAGAATCGAACCTTTATGGCAAGGTTACGTCATCTTAATCCCTAAAACATATCTCAAAGGATAAAAAACATGGCAGATCATCTAACAGATAATTTCTCAGATCCCACTAACACAAAAGGGTCAGAGATTTGGCAAATGCGATTATATGTGGCGGGACAAACACCTAAATCTTTGGTGGCTTTTGCCAATTTGAAGAAGATATGTGAGGAATATCTTCCGGGTCAATATACCATTGAAATTATTGACTTAAGTCAACAGCCGCAGCTAGCCATAGAACATAGCATCGTTGCTATACCCACTCTCGTTAGACAATTGCCAGAACCGATTAAAAAGATTATTGGTGATTTATCAAATACTGAAAAAGTTCTGGTAGGACTGCAAATTCTTCGTCAAGTCGATGAACAATAACTCATTAAGATATAGGTACTAACAATGATTGACTCCGAAGATGTTAAACCAACAATCACAGAACTTTTTGAAGAGGCTCTTTCTTCATCAAAGGAAGACCATTATATCCTACGTCTTTATATTTCAGGTACAACGATTCAATCGGTGACGGCGTTGCAAAACATCAAAAAGATTTGTGAGGAACATCTGCAAGGGCGTTATGAGTTAGAAGTTATTGATATTTATCAACAGACAGAAGCTGTTATTTCGGAGAACATTGTGGCTGTTCCCACCTTGATAAAAAAGTTACCTCTGCCCTTACAAAAGATGATTGGCAATTTATCGAATACAGAAAAAGTCTTACTTGGTCTTAATCTGGTGCAGAAAAAAAATATAATTGGAGAGCAAAATAATGAAGGATTCTCTGACCCCTCTTGAAAAAATGAGCCAAGAAGTCGAAACCCTACATGGGGAATTGGCCCAGGTGGAGGAACGCCTAAATATAGCGGAAGAAACGTTGCAGGCGATTCGTTGTGGGGAAGTTGATGCTGTTGTTGTTTCTACTCCGCAAGGAGATCGAGTTTTTACGCTTCAGGGGGCAGATTATGTTTATCAGTGTTTAGTGGAACAAATGGGCGAAGGAGCGGCTACCGTATCTTCTGAAGGTTTGATTTTGTACTGTAATAAGCGACTCTCAGAACTATTAAATTGTCCTTTAAAAAAGCTGATAGGCTCTCACTTAGAAACCTTTATTGCGCCCAAGGATAAAAAAGCATTTATACTATTTTTGCAGCAGGTTCAGACCGATGGAACTTTCACTAGAGAATTCTCTTTGCTCACAGCAACGGGAAATAAGGAAGTACCTGTTAAATTATCGTTGAAACAACTTCAGATAGATGAGGTTTTAGTTAATAGTATTATTGTTACTGATATTACAGAATCTAAAATAAAAGAAGCTGCGAAAATCAGTCAAATTCTCAACAGCGCGATCGCGGTTATTAAAAATTTTCGTCTTTTGACTGATGGTACTTTAGAGATTGATTCTTGGACAGGCGGAACTCAACAGATTTTTGGCTATAGCTTAGAAGCAGTGCAAGCAGATTCTGCCTTAATCCTAGCGAATATATTGCCCGAAGATCGAGAAAAAACGATCGCCTCATTGATCGAAAATATTCAAGCAGGGCGATCGGGTATTATCGAATATCGGTTTTTGCATGGCGATGGCACCCTTCGATGGCTTGCCTCAAACTATGTTGCTGAATGGGATAAAGAACAAGATTGTTGGGTGGGCGTAGAAATTATTACGGATATTACCCAAGGTAAAGAAACAGAGCAAAAAATTGCCGAACAAGCAGCCTTAATTGATATTGCTAGTGATGCCATTTTTGTAAAGGATTTAGACGATCGTATTTTATTTTGGAATAAAGGAGCTGAACGTTTATATGGTTGGTCAGAAGCCGAAGTTATAGGGCAGAAAACTCAAACCTTATTTAATCAACCCTGTCAACTAACTGAGTCGCTCCAAATCACTACCGAGGAAGGCAGTTGGCAGGGGGAAATAGAGCAAGTTACTAAAACAGGTAAGAATATAATCGTAGAATCTCGTAAAACACTGATAAAAAATCTATTTTTCCAATCCCGAGCTATCCTCGTTGTTAATAGTGATATTACTGAAAAAAAACAACTTGAAAAACAGTTTTACCATGCCCAGCGATTAGAGAGTTTAGGAACGTTAGCAAGTGGAATTGCCCATGATTTAAATAACATTCTCACCCCGATTTTGGGAGCTAGTCAAATGCTTCCTCTCAAAATTACCAATATGAATGAACCGACACAAAGACTGTTAAAACTCCTTTCGGGTAGTGCTAAACGTGGGGCTGAGTTGGTCAAGCAAATTCTTCTTTTTAGTCGAACAAGGGATGGTGAATCTGCAATATTACAACTAGGCTATTTGCTCCTAGAAGTGCTCGGTATTGCTCAACACACATTTCCCAAATCAATAACTATTTCGACTAAAATTCCCGCAAGGGAACTATGGACAATATCGGGTGATGCTACCCAGCTACACCAAGTATTTATGAATCTGATGATTAACGCTAGGGATGCCATGTCATCAGGAGGAACTTTGACCATCTCTGCCGAAAATTGCCCATTGGATGAAGATGATGCCCTGATGAATTTGGAAGCAAAAGCAGGCTGTTATGTGGCTGTGACGGTGGCTGATACAGGAATTGGTATTCCGCCAGAATTGTTAAACCGAATTTTTGACCCCTTTTTCACTACCAAGGAAGTTGGCAAAGGAACAGGGCTAGGATTATCAACAGTAATGGGGATTGTCAAAAATCATGGCGGTTTTATCAAGGTTTATAGCGAGTTGGGTAAGGGTACGGAATTTCAGGTTTTCTTTCCAGCTATAGAGGGAGAAGTGAGCCTCACAACCGTAGAACAAGCAATGCCTAGAGGTAAGGGCGAGTTGATTTTAATTGTTGATGATGAAGCCTCTATTCGAGAGATAACACAGACTTCTCTAGAAAACTATAACTACAGAACAATACTCGCTAGTGATGGGCTTGAAGCCATCGCTCTCTATAGGGAACATCAACAGGAAATTAGTGTCGTTTTAATGGATATGATGATGCCCAACCTAGATGGTGTTTCCGCAATGCGCGCGTTGCAAGAAATTAATCCTGGGGTGAAGATCATTGGGACTAGCGGAATCATTGCTAACAGAAAGCTGGCATTAGAGGCTAATGTCAAAACATTTTTGTTAAAACCTTACACGATCGCACAGTTATTACCAATGTTAACGGAGATACTGCCGCGAGACGAGAATAAAGCAAATTGCATCCCGCCCCGTACCTCTCAAGAGTCTTCTTCACTGCCGAGGGTTGAATTGTCTAGAGATGCTGTAGCAATGATGCCCCGCGAATGGGTACAGAAAATGTATGATGCGGCGTACTATTGTGATGGGGATCTCATGCTGCAATTAATTGAACAACTACCTACTTCTCAAGTGGCGATCGCGAATGCTCTCAAAGATTTAACGCTGAGTTTTAAAACGGATATCATTATGGAATTAACTGATTTATCTAAATTAGGGTTTACGAAAGATCCCTAGGAAGAGAAGGATATTAAAGTTGCTGAATAAAAAGTATTACGGGTAAAACAAGTTGGGCGATCGATTGACCATAATATCCCGGCCGGGGCGGGTTTTTGAGATTGTCAATTATTGGCAGATATGGGCAGGTTTACCCGCCCCTACCTGATGAAGGGTAATCGAGGGGACAGGATATTACGGGTAAAACAATTGGGACGATCGACATTTGTGTTTGTCCATCAGTCGATCGTCCAGACTCAAATTCCCTCAATCAAACGATTTTCTCGCTAGAAAGTTCCCCACTAGCAGGAGGCTCTACCGTATCGCCAAAGGCAACCCGCAGAAAAGGCGGCGCTAAAAATGTCGTCAGAATCACCATGATAATAATCGAGACTTCTAACGGTTTATCCAAAATCCCACTCGCCGAACCGATGCCGGCAAAAACTAACCCGACTTCGCCCCGAGGCACCATCCCCACTCCGATCGCCAATCGATTGATTCCCGGCAGACCAAACACCACCCAACCAGTCACCAGCTTGCCCAAAATCGCAACCACAACCAAAAATACGGCAATCAAAAGACCAGCCCGATTATCCGGCACTGTTGGGTTCAAAACCCCCACATCCGCCCGAGCTCCCACCGTTACAAAAAAGATAGGAACCAGCAAATCCGCGATGGGCTTCACCAATTCATCCAACTCCTCGCGGGCTTCGCTTTCATCCAACACCAAACCAGCCGCAAACGCACCCAAAATCGCTTCGAGATGAATTGCATTGCCCAGAAACGCCATGAAGAAAGCAAAGACAAATGCCGGGATGACTATATTGCCGCGAGTTTTGAGTTTCTCCACCACCGCAGTGAAGCTTTTGTTGAAGATGCCGCCCAACAGAATAGAACCCAACAGAAACGCAGTTGCACTGACAATCAAATAGATGACATTAACAACATCAATTTCACCGGTTTTCGCTAAACTGGCGACAACAGCCAGGACAATAATTCCCAGCACATCATCAATCACCGCCGCACCGACAATGATTTGACCTTCTTTAGATTTCAGCCGTCCTAGTTCAGACAACACTTTAGATGTAATTCCGATGCTGGTTGCCGTCAAAGCAGCCCCCGCAAAAATCGCCGGAATCGCCGCCGTGTGGAAAATTATCATCAAGCCCGCAGTACCTGCTGCAAAGGGAACTGCCACCCCGACACAAGCGACAACGACGGCTTGAGCCCCCACTTCTTTTAGTTGTCTGATATCCGACTCTAAGCCAATTTCAAACAGCAGAATAATCACGCCTATTTCAGCCAGCACTGAAATGACTTCACTCTGCGATTCAAACACACTGGTGAGGGCGGCAGGAGACAGATGATTAATCGATTGCACAACTGTCATAATCCCTGAGTCTGAGGCTGACAGCCCTGCTTCGGGAAAAACGACTAGGTGTAAAGCAGATACGCCAACAATTACCCCTGCTACAAGTTCACCCAAAACCGGCGGAAAATCGAATTTTCTAGCCGCTTCCGCGCCTAATTTACTGGCGAGATAAATCACTACCAAAGTGAGCAAAACTCCGCTGAGGACGATCGGCGAATTTTCTGCCTCGACTGTTGCTAACAGAGGTATGGGAGCAACTAGGGATGCCATCCCAGAACTTAAAGCTGTAATTGTATGGTTCAAAAACATGGTTACGATGATGGTAAGAAAGACGATTCTACGTTAATTGATGATTGAATTTATGAAGTGTAGTAGGGACACTCCAAGAGCCCATTAGTGTCAACTTAAGCCGAAAGACCGCCAGGGACTGAAGTCCCTGTCTAATAGCGAAAGTCCTCGCTATGAGGACTGATGAGTTGTTACCCATTTCTTTAGTCCTCATAGCGAGGACTTGTGCTTTGAGACAGGGGTTTCAACCCCTGTCGGACTGCGGGTTTGACGTGGAAAGTTGACACTCCTTGGGCGAAAGCCTTTGTCCCTACGGGGATTGAGCCATAGGCGGGTATACTTCATAAATGTGGAATTTGCTATATCAAGCAAAGCTTGAAGAACCCAAATCGGGCGGTACATCCTGCCACCGCCCTTGTCCGACTGCTTGAATTGCTTCTTTTAGCAAGATATCGCCGGTATAAATTGCCCTACCAACGATCGCACTTTTGACACCAATTGGTTCCAAAGCCAGCAAACTCAACAAATCGGCGATCGAACTAACGCCGCCGGAAGCAATCACCGGAATCGAAATAGCGTTAGCAATCTCGCGCAAAGATTCCAAATTCGGCCCTTCCATAGTACCGTCACGGTGAATGTCGGTGTAAATAATTTCAGCCGCCCCTAACTCGGCCATTTTTTGCGCCAATTCTGTGGCTAAAACTTCCGAAGTTTCTAGCCAGCCTCTAGTAGCAACTTTACCATTTCTGGCATCGATGCCGACCAGAATTCGATCGGGAAATTCGGCGCACAATTCGCCGACTAATTGCGGTTGTTCGACGGCGACAGTGCCGAGAATGACGCGCCGCACGCCTAAATTGAGGATACCAGCAACCGAGGCGCGATCGCGCATTCCCCCACCTACTTGACAGGGAACGTCTACCGATCGGACGATCGCTTCAATGGCTGCTTGGTTGACTGGATGACCTGCTTTGGCACCGTCGAGGTCTACTAAATGCAGCATTGTCGCGCCTTCATTTACCCACTGTCTCGCGACTTCGACGGGGTTGTCGTTAAAAGTTTGAGACTTCGCGTAGTCTCCCTGATACAATCTGACGCATTTTCCATCCAATAAGTCGATCGCTGGAATTACATTCATAATTTTTCCTCAAATTGCTAATTATACCAGTTAAAAAAAAGAATGCAACTTTAGGCAATATCCAAACCCATACATAATCATTCATTCCGAATTCTAAAATCTAAAATCTCAAATCTAAAATCTAAAATCGTATTACCTAATACCATTTATTTGGGACATTCGCAACCGCTATTTAAATGAAACATAATCGCCGAAGAAAGCGTTGACCATAAAGGAGTATTGACATCGGTTTTTTGCAAAGCTTCGGCAGTCCAGTCGTTGCAAGTTCTCAAAATAGAGTAACTGCCTTTTGCTTCATAAAAACTATCGCTGTTGCCGTAGCCGTAGCTAATTTTAATTCTATTACCGGCTGCGTCTAATAGGAATGAATTTTTAATAAAATTTACCATATTACGATAATTTTCGCCGCTGATTTTAACACATTTGGTTTCTATAATTGAGGGGAAAACCCGATAACTTTGAACGTGTACGGTAGACGGAGTAGCGAGAAATAGCGCCTTGAAAGCTGTAACTGGGTTGATACTTCCTGATGTGGGAGTTTCCAACATAAAAGCTCTATCTCCCCAGCCAAAAGACAAATATTGATAATCAGAAGTGGCATCCCGCCCTATTTCTGTTAGCGGTAAAAATTGATTCCAGTCAAAATATTCATTTTTAACTGGAACGATGATTTCGGTGTGAATGCCTTGGTTGGAAATGTATAGAGAGATTGTGCAATCTGCTTGCGAGTAATTTCCCCACTTTCGGGGAGTGAGATAGCCAATTATTAGGAAAGCGGTCAAAGATAAGATGACAATTCCTAAGCGCTGTATGATTTTTCTCATTTTAACCGTGGGTTTCAAATTCGGGAGCATCTCAGTTTTGTAAAAAGCATTTTTTTTATTGTAGTGCGAGCGTCCCCGCTCGCGTATTGTACAATACGCGAGCGGGGACGCTCGCACTGTAAATGCAAAACTGAGATGCTCCCTCAAATTCTGCCTTCGGATGGCGGGCGCTGCATCTTTGTGGGAAAGAATTCTTGCAAGGCATAATTGCGCTGTTCGGGGGTTTCCCTAGCCCAATTCGACAAACTTTCGTAGAAAAAGAACGACACGCCAGCGAAATCTCTTTTTCGCACTTCTTGCACTTGTTCTTGAATTTGTTTGAGGGGAACGGAATTATTTTTAAGACCTGTTAAAATGCCGATCGCAGTTGGAATGTTAAGTTTAGCCAGTTTAACTTCTTCCCGTTCCAGTTCGGCACTAAAACGCTTGATATCGCTGCGATAAACCTGCAACACAATTTCGTCGATGAAGCCGCGTCTTTCCCAGGTAAACCAGTCCTGCAAGTGGGCGGGTAAAGCAAAGTGAAAAGGGTTCGGAGATAAGCTGACAATACATTTTTCTTTGCGGGATTTGATGGCGCGGGAAACTCGCCCCACGAAGTCGTTGATTTTGTCAGCGCGCCAGCGCACCCAAAAGGTTTCGCGGGGGTCGTTGGAGGGAGGGCTTTTGATTTGTTCCTGATACATTGACACTGTTAGCGGCTCGTAGCCAAATTCTACTGGCAAGCCAAAATGGTCGTCAAATTGAATGCCATCTATATCATAATTATCGACAACTTCTAGGATTAAATCTAAGATAAATTGCTGCACTTGGGGATGAAAGGGATTCAGCCAAACTCGATCGTGTTTGCCTTCTTTCCAAATAGTTGAACCGTCGCGCCGCTGCGCCAGCCAGTCGGGGTGAAGTGTGGCTAATTCTGATTCGGCGGGAGCCATGAAACCAAACTCAAACCAGGGGATTACTGCTATACCTTTTTGGTGGGATTGTGCTATAATTTCTTTGAGGATGTCTCGGTCTTTCAATCCGGGCGATGGGTCGATCGACTGTCCGAATACTCGTTGGGCTGCAGCACTCGGATAAAGCGTATAGCCTCCTTGCCAAACCGTGGGATAGATGGTATTAAAATTGAGTTTATCCAGTCGGTTTACAGCGTCAATGATGTTGTTGCGGGAGAAGATAACGTCGCTGTCAATGTTCGTCAGCCAGACGCCGCGCAATTCGGTTGTTGGGGTGGTGGGCGGGGTTTGGGCCAAGAGACGCGGGGATAAAATCGCGGAGGAGGTAAGGGCGATCGTAAAAACAACTATTAAACCCAGTATCCGCTGCCATTTGTGTACTTTAATCATCAATTTGTCGCAAATATGATTATTTTTAGACTGATATTTTACCGTATAATTAGCTTGTTAGGGTGCTTCAGCGAAGGTTATTTTATTAAAAGTCACTCGAACATTTCCTGACGCACCTAATATTTTTGATATTATTGGGGGTCAACGATGTTACCCATAAATAATATTGTTCCTGTAGTATTGTCTCGAATGGCACAAAAGAATGGACGGTTGACATTCATTTCAAAAGCCGGCATAGATCTCGTCATCTCTATTACAGTCACGGCTGCTGCTTCTGTACCTTCTTCGTTAACTTCGACAAATGTCTTGTGTTTTACCGATTCTACTGCTACTTGGCTATCAGTCATCGGGGAAAAGTCTGTTTTCAATCCACCGAAAAATTCTGCCATTCCCAAAGCTATAAGTGTGTCTTTCAGTTGAACTTCATACTCCATTTTGAAGCGCGGTATTTCAATCATTCCACTTTTAACTCTAAATTCTTGCATCCATTTATCCCAGTTTTCTGGTGTTAATTGCTGCGAGAAAGTTGCCAAATTGGTATGGGAGTTTGGCAAGAAAATATACATACTCAGAGCGCCTTTTTTGCCGTAAGGTAAACTGACTGCTTGAAAAGTGTCTGTTTCGTAGCACCGATAAGAGCCCATCTGGGACATCATTGGATGCTGTTTGGAACTGCTGTCTGTTAAATAAAAAGTTTTGTTGGCAGTTTCAGATTTATCAAAGGGCGTTTCCCAGTTGCCTTTGAAATAGATGGCGTTAATCAAAAACAAAAGTGTATTAGGGTTGATTTTAGTGACTATTTTATCAATTTTTCCGTGAGTTTTTTCGCTCACCCAGTTGTTAATGATGCTGAGAGCTTCTTGCGGACTATCAAAGTCTATTTCGGTAAGATTGGCTTGGTAGTATTGTTGATTTATTTGCAAAAATTCGGGTTTTAATGAGAAGCCTTGTCTGACCAAAAGCGCGTTGGCAATTGATACTTGAACCTTGGGGTCATCTTTTTGCAAACTCTTTTGCAAATTGTGATTGGCTGCGTTGATTGCTTTTGGACTCATTTTCGTTAATTCGAGAGCTTTTGTCATTTCTTGTTTGGTTTCTCCGCTGACTCCGTTGTATGCCATTGACAGTGCGAGGGCGACAGAAGTAGGGGAAATAAAGATATTTTGATTCGGCTGTTGTTTGCTGAGGGTGTTGAACAAGTTAAAGCCAAATTTAATATTAGCTGCAACAAGTCTGGCGTCTACATTTATCTGGTTGTTAGGGGGTGTCATGGCTAGAAGTTCTAAGTGATTGGGATGTGGGAGGTTGATTGCGTTAATTTTTAGTTGCCGCGCTAATTATGTGATTCAACCGGACATGATATCATATTCTATTGGTTGTTTTTTTAAGAATAACCTTGCAGGTTCATGACTTTTCGATAGTGGGCTTCTATTTCACTTACTGTTTGCGATTGACGCTTGCTAGTCCACTCGCTGCGATCGAATAATTCCCGCCTCAAAGCATCAACATCGATCGTTTTCACCTTACCTTCGGCGACAATTTGCTTGCCGTTTACCCAAACGCCGTCTACCGCATTAGTCGGGCGTCCCAAAATCAGCAAGCCGATCGGATCGGTGCGCGGCAGCAATGATAAACTGGTTAAATCATACAGCACAAAATCGGCTTTTTTACCGACTGTCAGCGAACCCATTTCATCGGCGAGATTCAAGCCTTTTGCTCCTCCCAGGGATGCCATTTCTACAGACTGGCGCGGTGTAATCCATTGGCGGTAATCCAAATCCGTGATATTGTGCAAAATCGAACCAATTTTAATGGCTTCCAGCAAATCTTGAGAGTCATTGCTAGCAGCGCCGTCGCAGCCAAAAGATACGTTGACTCCCGCTTGACGGTATTTCAAAATCGGTGCAATGCCGCTTCCTAGCCGCAAGTTGCTGAGGGGATTGTGTACGACTGTCGCTCCCGTTTCTGCCATAATCGCAATGTCGGAATCGTCCAGCCAAACGCAGTGCGCTAAGGAAGTCCGGGGACTCAAATAACCAATTCTTTGCAGGTGTTCGACAGCGCTACAGCCGTATTTTTCATGAGCTAACTGTTTTTGAGCGGGGGTTTCCAAGAGGTGGGCGTGGCGGCAAAGATTGTAGCGATCGCTCAATTCGATGCAGCCTTCAAACAAAGCATCGGAACACAGTTGAATTCCCGTCGGCGCCAACAACATATTAACACCTTTTTCGGGATTGTGAAACTGTTTTATGGCTGTTTCCATTAATTCCAAAGTTGCCTTAGTCGATCGAATGTAAGCCGCGTGTTCGATGCCGCTCTCGCCCGCCGGCATTCCCGCCGTCAGGGATTCATCTTGAATTAATGGCCCGATAAAAGCGCGGATGCCGATTTCTTGATAAGCGCGAACTGCGGCGGCGATTGTCTCTAATTCTTGCCCCGGAATCAAAACTAAATGATCGACTACGCTTGTACCGCCCGACAGCAATGTTTCTACCGCAGTTCCCAAGGCACTCAAGTAAACTTGTTCGGGATCGAGAGGTGTAAAATCGTATAATTCGGCAATCCATAATTCCAGCGGCAAAGGGGGAATTATGCCCCGTTGCCACATTTCTGAAGAGTGAGTGTGCGCGTTGACAAAACCGGGTAGCAGCAGCTTATTTTTGCCGTTAATAACTGTTCCCGCAGGTTTTAACTTAGGCCCGATCGCACTTATGCAATTATCCACCACTTGCACATCTGCGGTTTCATAACCGCTCTCAACCGGAATTAAAGCATTTTGAATTGTAAAGCTCATAGATTTACCCTTTTTATAAATTTACCGTGATTTTTATTTGATGATTCCCAGGCGTTAACATTTGCGATCGCCTGTAATAAAGTTAATAAATCCTAAAATTTCTCAAAAAGTTGCCACGGATACTTAATTATAACAAAGATTTAAGATATGACAAGTTAGTAACAATCAAATAGTTATAAGATTGAAATTGTTTTTGAGCCAAAATCCCTATGAATCCTGATTCTCTCCGCACCTTGGGCGTACCGCCGAATGCTTGGAAAGTTGATGCAAAAATTGCCGATATCACCCGATCGCCGATCGCGCCTCAACCTGTTACCCTGGAAACAGAAACTAAAACCCTGCGTTTGGACTTAGCAAAAGCAGCAATGTTGGTGATAGATATGCAAAACGATTTCTGTCATCCCGACGGTTGGCTAGCACATATTGGCGTAGATGTAACGCCCGCCCGAACTCCAATTAATCCTTTAAAAAATTTGCTGCCAAAATTGCGATCGCACGCAGTACCAATTATTTGGATTAACTGGGGGAACCGCCCCGATTTGCTCAATATTAGTGCAGCTTCCCGTCACGTTTACAATCCCACAGGATCCGGCGTAGGTTTGGGAGATCCGCTGCCAAAAAACAACGCACCTGTACTGATGGCAGGGAGTTGGGCGGCCGCCGTTGTCGATGAATTAAAACCCAAACCGGAGGATATTTGCGTTGATAAATATCGGATGAGCGGCTTTTGGGATACTCCTTTAGATAGTATCTTGCGGAACCTCGGTAGAACTACACTTTTCTTTGGAGGAGTAAACGCCGATCAGTGCGTCATGGCTACGCTGCAAGATGCTAATTTTCTCGGTTACGATTGTATTTTAGTCAAAGATTGTACAGCTACGACATCTCCAGAGTATTGCTGGCAAGCTACTCTTTATAACGTTAAACAATGTTTTGGCTTTTTGTCAGATTCTCAGGCTATGTTAGAAGCAATTAAATAGCAGTCAGCAATGATTCCTAGAATGAGTGTAGGGGCAATCCCCCCGTGGTTGCCCCTCTTGATTAAGAAACTGAGTAGGCGGGTACGGGGCTGGGCGGGCACGGGGCTGGGCGGGCACGGGGGCACCGCCCCTACGATAATTAACAATTAAACACAAAAAAATGACAAACCAGTGCGTGATTCCTGTTATAAAGTCTCCGAAAGACTACCAAGCATTTCGCATCAGTCCGGGCGATACTAATAGATTAGCTATCGTCTTCGATCCGGTAATAGCTAATGTTTCATTAACAGTTTGCGTGGAGATTTTCGATGTGGGGGGCAAAACTCCTCCCAACCGCCATCAATTTGCAGTAGAAATGTTTTTTGTACTCAAAGGAACAGGGCAAGCAACCTGCGACGGCAAAACAGTTAGTATTCAACCGGGAGATAGTTTGTTAGTGCCTCCAACAGGCACTCACGTAATTGAGAATACGGGCAGTGAACGTTTGTACACTTTGTGCATCATGGTGCCGAATGAGGATTTTGTGGAACTAATTCGCAGCGGCACACCAGTCGAACTCGATGAGGAAGATATGAGAGTTCTTGGGCGATCGGATGTCCTCGTATCGTGCTAGGTTTTTAGTATAGCAGTTTTTAATTGGATGAAATACAGGACACGGCATTGCCCAAAGCGTGTCAACTTAAGCTATCAGTCCGCCAGTCCTCCCGCGCACCCGCCATTCCGCCAGGGACTGAAGTCCCTGTCTAATAGCTAAAGTCCTCTAAAGAGGACTAATGAGTTGAAAAGTGTTTTTCTTAGTCCTCTTTAGAGGACTTTAGCTTTGAGGCAGGGGTTTCAACCCCTGCCGGAATATGGGTTGTACGTTAATTGGACACCAATGGGCAGTGCCGTGTCCCTACGAACAATTATCAGGTTTGTAGTAAGGATCTCAGTCCTTTATCAGAACTTTTTTATTTGATGTTTTGTAGGATTTATGCTGAAACTTTGTCCGAAAGAAACAGCGTCAATGCTAACTAAAGATGGCGTGCGTTTAGATGCTGACATCTACCGCCCCGATGCGGAGGGCGAATTTCCAGTATTATTAATGCGGCAACCTTACGGAAGGGATCTCGCCTCTACAGTAGTATATTCCCATCCCGCATGGTACGCCAAACACGGCTACATCGTTGTCATCCAAGACGTGCGGGGACGAGGCACTTCCGAAGGCGAATTTAACCTATTTGTTAGCGAAACACAAGACGGTTTTGATAGCGTCAATTGGGCAGCTAATTTGCCGGGAAGTAACGGCAAAGTCGGAATGTACGGTTTTTCCTACCAAGGCATGACTCAACTCTACGCGGCGGCTGCTAAACCGAGGGCTTTAATCACAATTTGTCCGGCAATGGTAGGCTGCAATTTATACGCAGATTGGGCCTATGAAGGCGGCGCATTTTGCCTGCAATCAAATCTCGGCTGGGCAATTCAGCTAGCCGCAGAAACCGCTCGCTTAAAAGCCGATATTTCTGCCTATCAAGCCTTGTATGCAGCTTCGAGAAATCTCCCGCTATACGATACCGTGCCGGCGCGTCCTGAGATTATTAAAAATCTCGCACCCGACTCATATTATCACCATTGGTTGGATAATTATCTACCCAGCGAGTATTGGGAAAACTTATCGCCAAACATCAAAAATTTAGACTTGCCAATGCTGCACGTTGGCGGTTGGTTTGATACTTATTTGCGGGGAACAATCCATCTTTACAAGGAAATGGCAAGCCAGAGTTCCTGTCCGCAGCATTTGATAATTGGCCCTTGGGCGCATTTACCTTGGGGGCGAAAAGTTGGAGCGTTGGATTATGGTTTTGCAGCTTCAAATCCTGTGGATGAGTTGCAAATTCGCTGGTTCGATCGCTTCCTCAAAGGATTTGATACAGGAATATTAGACGAACGACCGATTTCGCTATTTGAGATGGGGAGGAATGATTGGCGGAAATTTGATAAATGGCCTAATAATAATCATAAATCTTATTTTTTAGCAAGTACCGGACTTGCCGCGATGAGAGAAGATGCGGGTATTTTAACAGAGAGTTGCGCGGATGTTTGCACTGATGATATATTCGTCCATGACCCTTGGCGGCCGGTGCCATCGTCGGGAGGTCACGCTGCGTTTCCTGCAGGTGCGATGGAGCGATCGACTATTGACTGCCGCACCGATG
This sequence comes from Microcoleus sp. T3_D1, assembly GCF_036700405.1. Classification (NCBI taxonomy): domain Bacteria; kingdom Bacillati; phylum Cyanobacteriota; class Cyanophyceae; order Oscillatoriales; family Microcoleaceae; genus Microcoleus; species Microcoleus sp. T3_D1. Next base: position 86,302 of record NZ_JAUBOV010000001.1, on the reverse strand, counting down.
TTTTAACATACACTTCGGCACCGCTAACAGCCGATTTGCACTTAGCTGGAGATATAATTATCGAAGTATTTTGTACCGCAGATGCGCCGAGTTTTGATTTGTGTGCGATACTTTCTGAGGTAAAAGATAGCGGCCGCGTATACAATTTTACTCAAGGTTATGTGCGGGTGAATTCAGGTGAAACACCTGTGAGAATTGTGCTGCAAGCAACTTGTATGCAAATTGCCAAAGGTAATGCCTTGCGTCTGAGTTTGAGTGCGGCTTGTTTTCCCGCTTACGACGTGAATCCGGGAACGGGTGCGCCGGGCGGTGAAGCGCGGGCGATCGATGCTAAAATTATCACACTGACAGTAAGTTGTGGCGGGAATTGTCCCTCTCAAATTTTGCTGCCAATTGTCAATTAAACCTAGAACTTATTCAATTATGAGCATTATTTTTCACATCACCCGCAGCCAACAGTGGGAAGAAGCAAAACAAGTTCAATCTTATCGCGGCGATACGCTAGATACAGAAGGATTTATCCACTGTTCGACACTGCCGCAAGTTCTTAAATCTGCTAATAAATTTTTTGTGGGACAAACAGGATTGCTGCTGCTTTCGATTGACTCGGACAAAGTGGAAGCTGAACTTAAGTATGAATTGGCGGCGGGTGAGAATTACCCGCACATTTACGGGCCGCTGAATGTTGATGCTGTGTTGAAAGTGGTTGAGTTTGAACCGGGTGCAGATGGCAAGTTTGAATTGCCGGAAGAATTAAGGGATGTTGTTTAAGATTCTGATTTTTGAGCATAGTCAACTAACTTTTTAGGGCGGGCTAGAAGCCCAACCCCTACTCCCCACGGGAAATTTTATCTTTTTAGGGCGGGCTAGAAGCCCAACCCCTACTCCCCACAAGAAATTTTATCTTTTGTGGAACGGGCATCTTGCCCGTTCTAATTTCTGCAATCTATCAATTTAAACTTACTGATCAACCAACTCTGCCGCCAATTTCAGCGCCTCTTCGCGAGTCGCAATTCTCCCCTCAACCCGCGCTAATTGAATCTCCATTAAAAATTGACCGATGCGCGGACTTCTCGGCAAATTTAAATATTCCATTAAATCATTGCCGCTAACTAATTGTGTGGGATGAGCAATAATATCATCAGCATCCAGATAGCGATTAATTAACAGTGAAATCTCATCTACCTTAATGCCCGCCGCCACCGCCAAAACCGCTAAAACCGGAAATACTATTCCCACATCCCGAAACAAAAAATACTGTTCTCGCAAAGACATTTGGGCGATAGGTTTTGCTTGCAATTGTGGCAAGTATTTCAAAAGCCCGATCGCACTTTTAATCTCCGCATTGCTGTACTTCAACCGCAGCAACTGCGTTTCAGCAATTGTCGGGTCGGAATCTGCCAAAACAGCCAACTTCGCAACCGCCAACAACGGCGTTTTAATCGTATCTCGAATCGATCGCGAAAATTCTCTCCCTAATTCCGGGTAAATTGCCGCTAATTGGTCAGCAGACGCGTCAATTTTTGTCAAAATATCAAAACGGTCGATCGCACTTTCAAACCAAATCGAAAACAAACCATCTTCGCAACCGCGACAAATCCAAGGAACACCGTCAGGATTGCTCAACAAATAACCCAATTCCGTCCGCACCCGTTCCACGGCTACCCGACTCAACAGCGGCGCCAATTCCCGAATCGCCGATTGAGTTTCAGCTTCGATCGCAAAACCCAACTGCGCCGCTTGGCGGTAAGCTCTTAATAACCTTAGCGGATCGTCCTCCAAATTTGACCGCGAAACCATCCGCAGCAAACCCAACCGCAAATCAGTTTGACCGTCCAAAGGATCGATGATTTCTCCTGTAAAAGGATTGCAGGCGATCGCATTTATCCGAAAATCCCGGCGCAGCAAATCCCCCTCCAGACTCCCCCCTTCCGCCTGCGCCAAATCCACCGTACCGCCCGCAAATACAACCCGCGCAATTTGGCGTTCCGCATCCAACAAGACAAATCCACCATTCGTGCGATCGGCAATTTTTCGAGCAGTCTTCACGGCCCGTGTTAGCATAACGAAATCTAAATCAAAATAGTGCGATCGCCTCCCCAGCAGCGCATCCCGCACCGCACCGCCCACCAGATAAGCAGGCGGTGTCAGCAGTTCCAAATCAAACGGCCAAGAATCAGGAGATAATGAAGAGGGCAAATTAATCGGCATCGCAACAAAAATCAACAAACTTACAAACAATTAAGCTCTTGCTACGCTAGATTAACAGAAAGCTCAAATTTAACCAATCTTTTTGAAATGCACAGAGGATATCAAGAATGTGTATTTGTATTAACTGCCACTATGTAGACCGCTGCTTCACCTACCACGCCGTAGAAGAACAGCACGAACAGCTTCACCTTACCGAAACACCCGATTTCGACCCCGTAGAACCCACCATCAACGTCAACATCCGCCCGCGCCAAGACGCAATTGAAATGGAATGGGATGTCGTTGGGTGTGAGAGTTTCAAGCAAGAGACCGGCAAATGGGCCTCATTGCGGCCAGGCGAACTCGTCCCGACTTAAGGAAGAAGTCATTAGTCATTAGTCATTAGTCATTAGTCATTAGTCATTAGTCATTAGTCATTAGTCATTAGTCATTAGTCATTTGTTGGTTGTTGGTTGCTATTTGTTGTTTTTTATAGGTTTTTTGTGAGTTGTTGGCGATAACAACCAATAACCAATTCCCAATTCCCAATTCCCGATGCCCTGTTTGGCCGATGCCCTGTTTGGCCGATGCCCTGTTTGGCCGATGCCCAATTCCCCATTCCCCATTACAAATCTAAAATCTAAAATCTAAAATCTAAAATCCAATGTGCTATTGCTTAAACCCAACTTGTCAGAATCCGCAAAACCCAGGGGATGCAGAATTGTGCCAAAGTTGTGGCTCAAAATTGTTGTTAACTCTTGATTCAGAAACGCCATCAGCATCTCGCTACCGAACCCTAAAGCCGATCGGGCAAGGAGGCTTTGGCCGAACATTTCTAGCAGTTGATGAAACCAAACCCCTGATTTTTTCGCAGTGCGTAATCAAGCAATTTTTGCAGCAAAATACCTCAGCCGAAAAAGCCGCTCAACTATTTCACCAAGAAGCAGCCCAGCTAGAAACCTTGGGAAAACATCCCCAGATTCCAGAATTAATCGCGCATTTTGAACAAGACGGGAGACAGTATTTAGTACAAGAATTTATAGACGGCAAAAACCTAGCCAGAGAATTAGAACAAAAAGGAGCATTCACCGAAACTCAAACTCGGCAAATCCTCAACGATTTATTGCCAGTGCTCCACTTCGTCCACAAATCCAAAGTTATTCACCGCGATATCAAACCCGAAAATATCATTCGCCGCCGACTAACTCCAACTCCTTTACCCGCCTTAGAAAATTCCTATCAGCCCTCTCCTTTCCAAAAAGATATTGTTTTAGTAGACTTTGGTGCAGCTAAGAAAGTAACAGCAACCGGGTTGCCGCAAACTGGTACAATCATCGGCAGTGCTGCTTATACAGCCCCAGAACAATTGATGGGGAAAGCAGTTTTTGCTAGCGATATCTACAGTTTGGGCGTTACTTGCATTCACTTGCTGACTGAAATTCCTCCCTTCGACTTGTTCGACAGTACAGAGGATTCTTGGGCTTGGCGAAATTATTTGAAGACTGCTGTTAGCGATGATTTCGGCCGCATCCTCGACACCATGCTTCAAAGTGCCACCAATCGGCGCTACAGTTCAGCATCAGCAGTCATCCGGCACTTGAACCCCAAACCGGTGTATTTAGACGCACCGCCGGTGCTAGACGCGCCGGAAACGCCCGCAGAACGGGTGGTTACACCTGCGCCCGGTGTCTCGCTTTTCACTCGCCAACAGCAAGCCGAAATTCAGCAAGCTTTACAAGAGGATCTCGCCCCGTACAATGTTACAATCCAAGTCAGTCAAGCCAAGCAACAGCTCAATATCGTCATCAACAGAACCGAAGACAACCCCGTTTACTATCCGCACTTATCTCAAATAATTGCCACCAGACTCACCGATTTGCAGTTAAATAAAGTCGCAGCCGTAAAGCTGTTGGGAAGACTCAACAATTCTCGCCGCCCGGAGTGGAAGCAAATATTGCAAATCGATCCCAAGATTAAATTGAGAAACAAACTCGTGCGGCTGCAACACAATCAATTACTCAAGAAAGCCGCCTCTGTTACTACCCAAGAATTTTGGCTGCCGAAGTTGAAAACTCAAGATTTTTGGATAGATGCGCTAATGTTTGCCTTAGTTTGGTTTATCTTTGGCTCTCAAATAGTCATTTTTAATTCTTGGTTTGCGCTAATAGTTACGTCGGGTTTTATGACGGTGAAGCATCAAGTTTCCCAACATAAAGAATTTGCTAATAAAAATTTATTTGCAAGTTTAGTAGTGCTGTTTTTGATGACTGGGGGCATGGGTAATTCTAGGATTTTAAATACGGGAATATTTGGCATTCTTTTGGGTTGCTTAGTTGTGGCTTTACCGCTGTTTTTTGTTAAGGAAAATTATCAGTAATCGTGAATAGCAATCCCCAAGACGGAACATCTGTTAAAAAATACGGCTTAGCCCTGCACACAGCTAGTCGCGAACTCGGTTTAGCCATCAGCAATTTTGCCGGGGATTCTCGCTGCCAAACTTGGAATTTGGATCGGGATTTAGCGACTCATTTGCATCAGTATTTAGTCGAGTTTATTGGACCGCAAACTTGGGCGGATTTGGCTTTTATTGCAGTGGCGAAGGGGCCCGGAGGTTTCACGGGGACTCGGATGGGTATGGTGACGGCGCGGACTTTGGCTCAACAGTTGGATATTCCGGTTTTTGCGATTTCCACTTTGGCGGCTGTGGCTTGGGCGGAACCCCCCCAACCCCCCCTTGCTAAGGGGGGGCTTTTGAGTGCAGAACCTTCCCTTGCTAAGGGGGGGCTTTTGAATACGGAACCCCCCCAACCCCCCCTTGCTAAGGGGGGGCTTTTGAGAGATGATATTGCGCTGCAAATGCCTGCACAGCGGGGACAATTGTTTGGGGCGGTTTATTCAGTTAACAAAGATTCTGGTTTAACTGAGTTGTTTCCTGAGACGGTGATGACTCCTGAATCTTGGCAAGAAAAGTTGGATAATTGGGGAAATTGTTATCAGTTAATTGAAGTTGGCAGCGAGTTGGGTTCGTCGGTTTCTAGTGTGTTGGAATTGGCTTATTTGGAGTGGCAAATGGGAAGTCGTCCTGATTGGTCGGATGCTTTGCCTTTTTACGGGCAACATCCGGTTAAGGGACACTGAATATTGGGAATAGGGAATTGGTAATTGGTAATTGGTAAATTGTTTATTTAAGGGCGATACAAACTTCGAGGCAAAAAGTTAATGTTAGGGGGTCTGGGCTTTCGGTTCGCAATCGATCGATCTCAGCTCGATCGCAGCCGCGAGATTCCATAAAATCAAGCATCCAGTTCGTTATTGTAGCGAGATCGATGTATTTTGCTCCGAGACAAACAGGGCAAATTTCTGGGCTGAGGGTACCGGTGCCCCCGCATTCGGGGCAATCCCAGTGGGTTGTTACGGGATCGGGGGTAGTTAGGATGTTGTTCATGCTGGGAAAAAGTACGCGCGGCGTAGCTATCCGGCAGGGAATCGCATTACTCGTTAACTCTAGCAAAAATGCCGATCGCCCTGACTTCTTCCTGCCTTTACACTAAGGGGGCTAGCGACTAAAATTGACAACAATACAAAAGGGGTGGCTATGTTCGATCGCACTCAATGGTTTTTGGCTGGTATGTCGATCGCACTTTCGGTTCAGTTAAGTCAGCCACTTGCAGCAGCCGTGCCCGTTGGTAAAGTCGTACAAACAGCACAAACTAACGGTAACGAGGCTGCTAAAAAAGTATTTGAAGAGGCAGAAAAACTTTACCAGCAAGGAACAGAGAACTCAAAAAGAAATGCGATCGTCAAATATGAAGAAGCATTAAAACTGTATCGGGCAATCCGCGATCACCGTGGGGAAGCTCTCACCCTCAACAACATAGGTAAAATCTACGGACTATTGGGAGAATACAAAAAAGCGCTAGAGTATTACAGTCAGTCCCTTCCCCTATTTCGGGCAATCGGAGATCACCGTGGGGAAGCTCACACCCTCACCACCCTTGGCAATCTCTACGGAGTATTGGGGCAAATACAGAAAGCGCTAGACTATCACACTCAGTCGCTTCTCCTATATCGGGCAATCGGCGATCGCAGTGGGGAAGCTGCCGCCCTCAATAGCATCGGCGGTAAATACTCAGCTCGGGGAGAACACGAGAAAGCACTAGAGTATTACAACCAGTCGCTTCCCCTGAGTCGGGCAGTAGGCGATCGCGGTAAGGAAGCTCAAGCTCTCCTAGGCATCGGCAGTGTCTACTTAGAAGTGGGAGAAAAACAGAAGGCGCTAGACTATCACAGTCAATCGCTTCCCCTGTTTCGGACAACAGGAAATCGCCGTATGGAAGCTTTCACCCTCAACTACATCGGCGGTATCTACTCAGAATTGGGAGAACAAAAGAAAGCATTAGAGTATCACAGCCAGTCGCTTCTCCTGAGTCGAGCAATCGGCTCTCGTCTTTTTGAATATCGCAGCCTCACCAACATCGGCAATGTCTACTCAGCATTGGGAGAAAAAAAGAAGGCGCTAGAGTATTACAGCTCGTCCCTTATCCTGATTCGAGCATCAGGTGGTGATCGCGTTGGGGAAGCTATTATTCTTAACAACATCGGCAATGTCTACTCAGCATTGGGAGAAAAACAGAAAGCGCTAGAGTATTACAACCAGTCACTTTCCCTGACACGCGCACTAAACGATGTCGCTGGGGAAGCAAACACTCTTTACAACATAGCTTCTGTCAAACGCAACCAAAACAATCTTTCTGAAGCCCTCAACTACATTGAATCCTGTCTCAAAATAATTGAAAATCTCCGCACCAAAATAGCCAGCCCAGAATTTCGTACTTCATACTTTGCCACAGTACAAAACTATTACGAATTTTACATCGATTTGTTAATGCAACTGCATAAAACTAATCCTAAATCCGGTTATAATATCAAAGCACTAGAAGCCAGCGAACGTTCAAGATCCCGCAGTCTTCTCGAACTTCTTTTTGAAAGTAACGCCAACATTCGCGAAGGCATTTCACCCGACTTAGTGCAACAAGAAAAGAGCGTGCAACAAGAACTCGATGCTATTGAAAAGCAGCGCATCAAAACAATCAGCATTCCCAGTCCCAACGCAGCTAAAATTGCTGAAATTGATAAACAGCGCCTCGTACTTTTGGAACAATATCAGCAAATTCAAAACAGGATTCGTACTGCTAGCCCCCGTTACGCAGCCCTCACCCGGCCCCAACCTTTAACGCTACCAGAAATTCAGAAACAGATTCTTGATAAAAACACTATTTTATTGCAGTATTTCCTTGGCGAAAACCGCAGCTATTTGTGGGTGGTAACATCAACAAGACTAACCAGCTATGAATTAGCAAAACGCGCAGATATTGAAACAACAGCTAAGAACTTCTTAGAAGCAATAACTAGCCCAGTCCAGAGAAATATTTCCCAACAAGTTGCCCAAGCAAGTACAAATCTGGGTCAAGTGATTTTGCAACCCGCCGCAGCCCAATTAGGCAATAAACGGTTATTAATTGTTCCCGACGGCGTGCTGCACTATACCCCTTTTCAAGCTTTAACTCTTGCCAAAACCGCCGGAGAAAATACCACTGTTCCCTTAATAGCCGAACATGAAATTATTACCTTGCCTTCGGCCTCAACTCTCGCCATTCTCAGGCAAAACTACGGAGATAGAAAACCACCCAGCCAAACTTTAGCAATTTTAGCAGATCCTGTTTTTAGTCCAGATGATGAAAGAATTAAAGGCAAAATTACCCAAGCAACGACAGAAAAATTAGAAGCAAACAACCTCGGTTTAAATCGCTCGCTTCGTGCTTCTAATCGGCAATGGCCGCCCGAACGCCTCGCATTTACCCGCCAAGAAGCCCAAACAATATCCAGCTTATTCCCCTCAGCTTCTAGCAGTCAAATACTTGATTTTGATGCCAGTCGCACTACGGCTACCGAGGGGAGTTTAGTTAATTATCAAATTGTTCACTTTGCCACCCACGGCCTTGCCAATAGCAAAAATCCCGAACTGTCAGGAATTGTGATGTCGATGGTAGATGACAAGGGCAATCTTGTCAATGGTTTTTTGCGCCTCACGGATATTTTCAACTTGAAACTGTCAGCAAATTTAGTGGTTTTAAGTGCTTGTCAATCGGGCAGGGGACAGAATATTAAAGGCGAAGGAATGGTGGGATTAACAAGGGGCTTTATGTATGCGGGGGCGCAGCGGGTGGCGGTGAGTTTGTGGAATGTGGATGATGAGGGAACTTCTGTGTTAATGCAAAAGTTTTATCAAAAAATGGTGCAACAAAAGTTAGCGCCGGCGGCAGCTTTGAGGGCGGCGCAGATGGAAATGATGCAGCAGGAAAAATGGAAATCGCCCTATTATTGGGCGGCTTTTACCTTGCAAGGGGAGTGGAAATGATATACAGCACTTTTGCTGGTAAGTAAGTACATAGCCCTTGTAGGGACACGGCAATGCCCATTGGTGTCAACTTAACGTTAAACCAGTAGTCCGACAATCCGATAGTCCGATAGTCCGACAGTCCGATAGTCCGATAGTCCGACAGGGAATGAATTCCCTGTCTCATAGCTAAAGTCCTCTGAAGAGGACTAATGAGTTTAAAAATTCGGCGTTGCTGGGCGTTGCTACATACAGGTAGGAATTCAGATTTCCCAATTGCTATAAGACAAGTAGGGTGAGTTTTGTAACATCAAGCAAAAAGTTGATTCCTACCGTGAATCAGCAACGTCAAAAATTCTTTTTCCCAGTCCTCTTCAGAGGACTTTCGCTATGAGACAGGGATTTCAATCCCTGGCGGACTACGGGGTGGGCGGGCAGACTACCGGGTGGGCGGGCTGACAGCTTAAGTTGACACCAATGGGCCGAAGAACCCGCAACGGGCAAGATGCCCGTTCCACAAAGAATGAGTTTTCTTGTGGGGAGTAGGGGTTGGGCCGGAGAGCCCGCCCATAAAAGGGTTTATCGCCCGCTAGCTAAAGCCTCCCGCAATTTGCGGCCCCGCGATTTATCCCGAAGTTCGGGAGTTGCCATCCGCAACACAAAATCCAGCAACCAAGGCGCAATTCGGTGACACCAAACTGCTAGATGACTTTGCCATCCTACCAAGATTTCCGGCGCATCTTTCTGCAATCCGGCGACAAGTGCTAGGGCAACTTTTTCAGGAGTTGTGGGCACTACCCAGCGGAATTGCTCCAAGTCTCGCACCATGTCGGTATCTGTTAGTGATGGCAGCAAAGCTGTGACTCGAACATTGTACTGAGTTAACTCGCTGCGTAAAGCTTGGGTGAATCCCAAAATGGCAAATTTGGTAGCAGAATAAGTCGCCATTGTGGGAGCGGCTATTTTGCCCATTAAGCTCGAAACATTGACGATTGTTCCCTCTTTTTGAGTCGCCATTCGCCGAGCTATCAAGCGGGTAATTGTGTAGGTTCCGAGCAAGTTTAAGGCGATTTCTTCCTCGATTAATGGCAGCGGCGAACGCAAGAATGATGCTTGGTGCGCGACGCCTGCACAGTTGACTAGCAGGTGAATCGGGCCCCAATCTCGCCAAGCTTGGGCGATCGCAATATTCACCGCTACTGACTGAGTTAAATCCAAAGCTAACGGCACTACTTCTGTGCCCAAAACATCGATTTCCTCTGCCAGTTCAATTAATTGCTTGCGGTTGCGCGCCACAATCAACAAGCGTTTGACTCCTTGTCTCGCTAATTCCAGGGCGATCGATCGCCCAATTCCGCGCGAAGCTCCTGTAACAAGAGCCGTTTTTCCTTGAAGTTGCATAGATTAAACCTTTTGGTAGATGCTCACCGCGGCACGGAGTTATGAGTTGTGAGTTGTGAATTATTAGTTATGAGTTGAATGTTTTGGCGGTAACAACTCATAATTCATAATTGTTGAAAAGGCTATCTTGTTTCGATAGACCTCATTTACTTGTGGGGTTAACTCAAAACTAAAAACTTTTGAATCGCTAACGTGCGCGTGAGTTGAACTAAACTTTGGGTTGGCCAGAAATCAGTCAAATATCTGGTCATTTAACCTCATTCAAGCAGACAAACCTGAGATGGGCAAACCTAGTCGAGAATCATGTCAAAGCGGGCTTTATTACCGCTTTTTCTTCAGTCTGCAGAGGCGGACTTTGCCTGTGTAGCCGCGAATTTATTCGCCGGGTATTGGTTTCCTTCAGTCTGCAGAGGCGGACTTTGCCTGTGTAGCCACGAATATACGCCGGGGATTGGTTATTCGCCAGGGCTTAATTACCCCTTTTTTTAGTCCGCAGAGGCAGACGATATCCTGTGCCGCCGCGACTTACAATCGCTGGGGATTCGTGCGAATTGGCACAGGATAATTGAGCAATGCAGATTATCAATTCCACACCTCCTAGATATGAGAATTTCCTATCTACACACACCTTAACAACTTGACAGAGAAGCGGCAACAATTTTTAATAAATCTTCCGCAACACTTCTTTACAATTTTCTCAGACTGCCGATTTCCAAGTGCCGTGAAAGCCCAAAGGTATGACACCGGGCAGTTCTAGCTTGCAAACAGGTTCGCGGGAAAGTCCGTCGCTGTCAAATATCCAGACTTCGCTGCTGTCAGAATTGCCGTCGTAAACAACTGTTACTATCCAACCTTTCTCCGACGAAATATCTGGAACGTAGATGGGCTCTGTGGGATAGCGATTTTCGCCCAAGTCGGCAATTGTGAGATTGCGGGTTTGCGTGTCCAAACGGGCGATCGCACCGAAACGTTCCGGTACAATATCAACGTCAGGGCGATACATTGCCAGATAAATATATCGTGCGTCTTGCCCTATTTCGGCAGCAGGTACGATCGGAAACTCACAAGGTTTATCCAACAATTCTTCTATTCCTGTCACTTTCGCCGTCAGAGGATTGAGATGCACCCGCCACAGAGTCCCCTCCGCATCGGTGCGAGTTTCACCTGTCGCTACTTCTTTGAGCCGCTGATTAGTTTTAAAGTCAGCGAAGCGCACAAAATCAACCGCCACCGAACCATCTTCCTTCACAAAACCATTAGCAAAATGCCACTGGAACCAAGAATCTGTTTCGCCGCGACTAACTAAAGATAGAGTTTCCGAGTCCAAAACTAATATCTGGGTTCCTAACTCGGGTTTCCATTCAAAAGAGTCGCTATAACTGCTAATTCCAGCTAACACTGGTAAAGCTTTTAGTCGCATCGGCGGTACAAAAAATATTAAATACTTGCCAGCTAAAACAAAATCGTGGATCATGGAAATTCCATCTAAAGCCACAGTTGCTTTTTGCTGAATTTTGCCTGTAGCATCGCTTTTATAGAGATTCAACTTTGTAGTAGCACCAATAGTAACTCCAAAGTTGTAAATATTGCCAGTCCTGGGATCGCATTTGCCGTGAGCAGAATAGGGAAATTCTCCTGCAGGATTTCCTAAATTATCGATGCCAATAGTTTCTAAAGTTTGCAAATCGAGGCTGTGAGGCGGGCCTGCTTCCCACAAAGCTAAAAGGCGATCGGGCAAAGCTAAAACAGAAGTATTGGCAGCATTTTTAACAGGTTTGCTCCAGCGCAGCCACACAGGGCCCGGTGCTGTCATGCCATAATTACTGTAGAGAAATTTATCAGCTTTTTCTTCAGCTTGATAGCCCGCTGTCTGCACGTAGCGATAAACAGCAGCAGCACCGGCATCGGTAAAATGTACTGCCAAAATTGCACCGTCGCCGTCAAACCAATGTCCCGCATTCATGCCGCCGCGTTCCAAACGTGCGGGCCCGTTGCGGTAGAGAGTGCCGCGCAATCCTTCGGGAATTTTACCAGTTTTAACCAATAGCTGAGTCAGCGGAAACTCTGCAGCCGGACGCGCTAAAGATTTTGCCCAAGATTTTTTAGCGGAGATTTTAGTGTCGGTTTTCATTGTAAACTCGCAATTTTAAACTGATCTGACAGAAATTTTGCTATACAATTATAGCAAAAATTACCTAACACCTATGACTCTCCGCCGCCGTGCTCTGCTCAGAACTTTTGGGCTGACTGCTATTGGTACTCAGCTTTTGCCCCTCGCCCAAACTAACCTATCTCCCAAAAGTGCGATCGAGCCGCGCCGCCTGCAAGTCGGCGATACTGTAGCTTTAATCAATCCTGCCGCTTTCAACTACGAAAAAGAAGTGCAGCCATTTTTTAAAGTTCTGGATAACCTGGGTTTAAAAGTTAAATTGGGAGAGCATTTTTACGATCGCTACGGCTATTTAGCCGGCAAGGATGCCGATCGCGCCGCCGATGTCAACGCAGCCTTTGCCGATGACTCAGTGCAAGCTATTTTTACCGGGATGGGCGGCTGGGGCTGCGGTCGGATATTGCCACTCCTGGATTACAATATTATCCGCAACCATCCCAAAATTATTATGGGATTCAGTGATATTACGGCGCTGTTATTGGCGATTTATGCTAAAACTAATATAGTTACTTTTCACGGCCCTTTAGGTGTGTCAACTTGGAGTCCATTGACAGTAAAATACGTCAAAAAACTTTTGTTTGAGGGCGGCTCTATAACCATGCAAAACTCCCCAAGCGTGCAAGTTCAAACAATCGGGCGCGGCACAGCTAGGGGAAAACTCATCGGCGGCAATTTATCAGTAATCGCAGCAATGGTGGGTTCTGCATATTTACCGGAATGGGAAAACAGTATTTTGTTTGTTGAGGAAGTTGGCGAAGAAGTTTATCGCATCGATAGAATGTTGACGCAGCTTAAATTAGCGGGCATTCTCGATCGAATATCAGGTTTTATTTTCGGACAGTGTACCAAGTGCGAAGCTGAAAAACCCCAAGAGTCCCTAACCTTACCTCAAGTCTTGTCCGACCACATTCGCCCTTTGAATATTCCTGCGTGGTATGGTTCTATGGTGGGACACATCCGGGAGCAGTTCACTTTGCCGATCGGTCAAGAAGTCGAAATCGACGCTGACTCTGGTAGAATTAAATTGTTAGAATCCGCTGTCAGCTAAATCTTAAACTATTCTGGATATTACCGAGGCAGAGCCTCTGGATCTGCGTTCCCAGGCAGAGCCAGGGAACGAGAAATAAATTTAAACACAAAATCAGAAATATCGTGAAACAACTCGCACAATTCCTTAAACCCTTAACAGTAATAATCTTGACAATTCTTTGCCTGTTGCCGCTTAATGCCTGTGCAGCAGCAAGTAAAACCGCCAATAGCGACTCCATTTATCAGCAGCGAACTGTCCACAATCCCGACGGAATCGGCAAATTTTACATGGGTCGAGAAATTGCCCAAGTCATGGGATATCAAGGCGCTAGTTGGCTGGAAAGACCGTCTCGCGGCATGGAAGAAAAATCAGCTCGATTAGTCAACAATCTCGATTTAAAACCCACCGATATTGTCGCCGACATTGGAGCTGGAACTGGCTATTTTAGCTTTCGCATCGCTCCCTTAGTTCCAGAAGGAAAGGTTTTAGCAGTTGACGTGCAGCCGGAAATGATTAATTTTCTACAAGTGAATAAACAAGAAAAAAATATCGCTAACGTTGAGCCAGTTTTGGGCAGTATCGACAATCCGAATTTACCGGAAAACAGCGTAGATTTAGTTTTGATGGTCGATGCTTATCACGAATTTGCATATCCCAGAGAAATGATGCAAGGAATTGTGAAAGCACTCAAACCGGGAGGCCGCACGGTATCGATCGAGTATCGGGGCGAAAACCCGCTGATTCCCATTAAAGGTTTGCACAAAATGACGCAGAAGCAAGTGAAAAAAGAAATGGCCGCCGTGGGTTTAGTATGGAAAGAGACAAAAGATATGTTACCCCAGCAGCATTTGATGGTGTTTGAGAAAAAATCTCAAATTTAGCAGCCAAACAGAGCGATTATATACCATTTTTAATCATTTTTGTCAAGGTACAAAAGACGTATTTTTGAGGCGCGCGGGCGATCGGTCAAAAATTCTAAGCCTTAAGTAACCCTTAAGAGAGACATTTTACTAAAAATACCATTTACAATTAAAAATTGATAACCCAGAGGCGCTTCCTTCATTTTTCAAGCGAAGAAGTGTCGCTATTAAGAAGTACCAGCGTGAACATTCCAAGTTCCATCCTCACCATGCTCGCCGGCATCGGAGTGACTCTGATCAGTCTCTGGTACGGGCAGAATCACGGTTTGATGCCGATCGCCGCCTCTGACGAAGCATCCGACATAGACGCACTTTTCAATACAATGATGACTATTTCCACTGGACTATTTATCATGGTGCAGGGAATTCTCATCTTTGCTGCAATTAAATATCGCCGCCGTCAAGGAGACAACACAGACGGGCCGCCTTGGCATGACAACTTTCCCTTAGAAATTCTTTGGACAGCCGTGCCGGCGGTGATTATTTTAGGAATCGGAGTCTACAGTTTTGAGATTTACAACTCAATGGGGGGCCTCGATCCGATGGGGAATCACGACCACGGCACCATGCAAGCGCACTCTAAAATGCGGGGAAGTGCGATCGCAGCCACACTCTCAGATACACCCCAAAATGCCCCTCAAATTCCGTCTCAAAAACTGGTTGCTTTAGGCGTAGGCGCTTCCCCAGAAAATGAAGACAAACCAGCAGATTTAGTTGTAAATGTCGTGGGTTTGCAGTACGCCTGGATTTTTAGCTATCCAGAAAGCGGCGTTAGTTCCGGCGAACTGCATATGCCAGCCAACCGCGACGTACAGCTAAATATCTCAGCTCAAGACGTGCTGCACGCATTTTGGCTGCCGGAATTTCGCCTCAAACAAGATGCAATTCCCGGGCGGCCGAGCGAACTGAGATTTACACCAACTAAAACCGGCGAATACCGGGTTGTTTGTGCTGAATTGTGTGGCGCTTATCACGGAGCGATGAAAGCTGTAGCAGTCGTTCACACGCCCGAAGAATTCGACGGTTGGCTGCAAAGCCAGCAAGTTGCTAGCAGTCAAAACTTAGAGCAAGCAGTTGCAGTCAATCCAGGGGAATTGTCAGACGGTGAATTTTTGGCTCCCTACGTCAGGGAAATAAAAATTAATTCCCAAACCCTAGAACAACTTCACCCAACTCATCACTAAAAATAGTCATTAGTTCCTGGCACGGGGTCTTCGATCCTTAGCTAATAACTAATGACTAATAACTAATGACTAATAACTATGACACAAGCACAGTTCCAAGAAAGTGCAAACACTGAGGCTCGCGGAACAGCGCCCGCCGATAGACATTGGCGCGACTACTTCACTTTTAATACCGACCACAAAGTCATCGGTATTCAATACCTGGTAACAACATTTATTTTCTATCTAATCGGCGGCGTGATGGCAACTTTGGTGCGAACCGAACTCGCCACCCCCGACGCCGATTTTGTCACACCCGAACTCTACAACAGTTTATTTACTGTTCACGCGACGGTGATGATCTTCCTGTGGATCGTACCCGCAGGAGCCGGATTTGCTAACTTTTTGATCCCCTTAATGATCGGGGCCAAAGACATGGCATTTCCCAGACTGAATGCGATCGCCTTTTGGATGATTCCCGTAGGTGGCGTGTTGCTGTTGAGCAGTTTTTTGGTAGGAGCTCCGCAGGCTGGTTGGACATCCTATCCGCCTTTGAGTTTAGTTACTGCTCAAGCCGGGGAAGAAATTTGGATTCTCAGCGTTTTGATTCTGGGAACTTCTTCGATTTTGGGGGCGGTGAATTTTGCCATTACCATCTTCACCATGCGGGTTCCGAGCATGGGTCTCAATGATATGCCTTTGTTTTGCTGGGCGATGATTGCGACTTCAGCGCTGAGTTTGATTGCTACTCCAGTGTTAGCCGCAGCTTTGATTTTGCTGTCGTTTGACTTGTTAGCAGGGACGGCATTTTTTAACCCGACCGGCAACGGCGATCCTATCGTCTACCAGCATTTATTCTGGTTTTATTCGCACCCCGCAGTTTACATTATGATTCTGCCCTTTTTCGGGGTGATTTCAGAAGTTTTGCCGGTGCATTCGCGCAAGCCAATTTTTGGTTATTTGGCGATCGCCTATTCCAGTCTCGCGATCAGCTTTTTGGGCTTGATCGTGTGGGCGCACCATATGTTTACCAGCGGCACCCCCGGCTGGCTGCGGATGTTTTTTATGATCACGACTATGATCATCGCCGTACCAACAGGGATTAAAATATTTAGCTGGTTGGCAACTATTTGGGGAGGCAAACTCCGGCTTGTCAGCGCGATGCTATTTGGGATGGGTTTTATCTCAACATTTGTGCTCGGCGGCATCACCGGGATCATGGTAGCTTCCGTACCTTTCGACATTCACGTTCACGACACTTATTTTGTCGTCGCTCACCTGCACTACGTGCTGTTTGGCGGCTCAGTGTTTGGCATTTACGCTGCTTTTTACCACTGGTTCCCCAAAATGACGGGGCGGATGATTAATGAATTTTGGGGTAGAGTTCACTTTGTTTTAACCTATGTTGGCTTTACTGTAACTTTCTTGCCGATGCACGCTTTGGGGATGCAAGGAATGCCTCGGCGGGTGGCAATGTACGACCCGAAATTTACCACAATTAATGTCATTTGTACTGTCGGTTCTTATATGCTGGCAGTGTCTACAATCCCGTTTATCATTAATGTGATTTGGAGCTGGATGTACGGCCCGAAAGCAGGTGACAATCCTTGGCAAGCTTTGAGTTTGGAATGGATGACGACTTCGCCGCCCCCGATCGAAAATTTTGAAGGAGTGCCGGTATTGGCAACAGGGCCTTACGATTACGGCATGGAAAAAATTCAGAATACAGGGGAACGTCTCAGGCTCAAGCTGAGGGAAAATGCCACCCGCAACGCCCAGAAAACAGGTATTCCTGTTGCGGAGGCTCAAGCTTCAACTTTCTTTGGCGGTACTGCCACTTTGGTCGCTCCTGAATCAGAGATAGATGTTGATTCTCCTGCTGATGAAAGTCAAGATGGCGAATAGTTATTAGTCATCAGGCATTAGTTATTAATGTCAACAAACACGTCTAACGTAGTACGGATCTGCTATCTGACGATTAAGCTCTCGATCCCCCCTAGCCCCCCTTAAGAAGGGGGGAACCGGACACACTCTTTCGTCCCCCTTCTTAAGGGGGATTGAGGGGGATCGAGACTCCGCTATAAACGAGAGATACAAAGATTCTCAGGCAATTGTTGGCACTAATGTCCTCTTCCTTCTTCCTTCTTGCCTCTTCCTTCTTCCTTCAACATCTCATTACCAACTAGCAATTTCTTATGCAAATTCCAGCGATCGATCCGACAAAAACAGCCCTAAATTACCACCACGAGGGCGAAGTAGAAGCACACGGTGTCGAGCATCCCGACCACCGAATGTTAGGCGTAATTGTGTTCCTGTGCGCTGAAGGCATGATATTTTTCGGTATGTTTGCCGCGTATTTGATTTATCGGGCGATGGCCCCCGTGTGGCCTCCTGAAGGTACGCCAGGGCGAGAGTTATTGCTGCCGGGAATCAATACGGTGATTTTGATTGCTAGCAGTTTTGTGATTCACAATGCTGATAGTGCAATCAAAAAGAATGATGCCGCCGGAATGCGGAATTGGTTGCTCGTAACTATTGCTATGGGCACAGTTTTCTTGGCAGGTCAGGTTTACGAATACACTCATTTAGAGTTTGGCTTGACGACTAATTTGTATGCCAGTTGCTTTTACGTTTTGACTGCTTTTCACGGCTTGCACGTTACGTTTGGAGTGCTGTTGATGGCGGGGGTAGTGTGGCGATCGCGCACGCAAGGCCATTATTCTAGCGAGCACCACTTCGGAATCGAAGCGACTGAGATTTACTGGCACTTTGTCGATGTGATTTGGATTATTTTGTTTTTGTTGCTGTATATTTTGTGATCCCAGAGGCTTTTCAACCTCTGCCACAAGAGATTTGTATGACCCCCAATTGGGGGTTTTTTTATTGTTTGGAGAGTGCGATCGACTTTCATATCAAGTCCGGTCGAGCGACCGCGATTTTCGTAGGGGCGGGTTCACCAACAATACCTGCCAATAATTGACAATCTCAAAAACCCGCCCCGACCGGGATATTATGGTTAATCGATCGACTTTCATTCACCTCCTCAAAGCCGATCGCGCTAAACTAAAAGTAGCAATTCTCCTATCCAGCAGCATTGAGAAAATTATGCAGTGCGAATTGTGCGATCGACAAATGGAAGCATTAACCGCCCATCACCTCATCCCCAAACAAAACACCAAGCGCAAAAACGAAGATCCAAGCCCGACAATCGACATTTGCTCAGCCTGTCACCGCCAGATTCACTCTCTATTTGACAACAAACACCTCGCCCAAGAGCTCAACACCCTGGAAAAGCTCAAAAATAACCCAGAACTCCAGAAATTTGTCTCTTGGATTAAGAAACAAAAAACCGACAAACGCATTCAAGTACGCGGCAAAAAAGCTCGATCGTAGGGCCATAAATTAGGTATATACTCCTGGACGCAGTTACTGTCTGAGGTCCGGTTTCTTCATTAATTTTTCATTCCCTAACCCAAAATTTAACATATAAACCCGGTTTGTTTGCGTAAATCCTACTATCATAAAACTTCATTAAGATTGTAAGCATCAATAAACAATGGTAGTACCATATAGTCAAGAAAGTAAAATAAAAACTTGTTGCGCTAGTTAAAAAATGGAGAGTCTGGATGCAACTAGCAGAGAGGCACATCATTAAATCTACGGAACACCGTTTCGCCCAGATTGATGAATTAGCTTTTAAATCCAAGAATCTCTACAATGCTGCTAACTACGTCATTCGTCAGAGTTTTGTCTATGGATGGGGTTACATTAATTACAACGAGATGAACCGTTTAATGAAGTCTCATCAAGCCTACAAGGTTTTGCCAGCCAAGGTAAGTCAACAAATCTTGATGATATTGGACAAGAACTGGAAATCGTTTTTTGAAGCTGTCAAAGCTTACAAAGTTGATTCCTCTAAATTTACTGGTCGCCCGAAACTACCGAAGTACAAAGATAAAGTCAAGGGTCGAAATATTCTTGTCTATACGATTCAGGCGATTAGTAGCAAGCAGTTGAACAAAGGAATTATCAAGCTTTCGGGTACACAAATCTCAATAAAAACCCAAATAAAATCAGATAAAATTTGCCAAGTTAGGCTGGTTCCCAAATGTGATTCCTATGTAATTGAGGTAATTTATAATGAACCGGAGTCCACCGTCGAACAGATTCAAACAGAAGCAGTAGCTAGTATCGATTTGGGACTAAATAATTTAGTGGCGTTAACTTCAAATCAGTCGAGTTTTACCCCTCTCCTGATTAACGGGCGACCATTGAAATCGATCAATCAGTTCTACAACAAGCGTAAGGCAAAACTACAATCTCAATTGAAAGGAAGTAGCAAGACATCATCCCGTATTCAACGCCTAACTCGTTGTCGCAATCAAAAAGTAGATAATTACTTGCACTCCTCCAGCAGGCTTATAATTAATCTTCTCGTCGCACGAAAGATTGGGACGCTAATAATTGGAAAAAACCTACAATGGAAGAGCGAGATTAGCTTAGGGAAGCAAACCAATCAGAACTTCGTAAGTGTTCCTCATTCCCGATTAATTGAAATGTTGGAATACAAAGCTGAATTGGTTGGGATAAGGGTGATTGTGCAAGAAGAATCCTATACTTCTAAATCGAACTTTCTAGCTTTAGACCCAATCCCTGTTTATGGGAAGACTGGCGCTAATGATGTCGCATTTAGTGGCAAGCGAATTAAGAGAGGATTGTACAAAACATCGGTCGGTCAATTAATCAATGCGGATGTTAACGGAGCTTACAATATTTTGAGAAAAGCAATCCCAAATGCGTTTAGCTTTCTTGATAGGGAGCTGCGTAGTTCAGCCAAGGCGGGTCAATCCGCTCGAAGTGAAAGTGAAAGGGGAGGGACTTAATGCCTCCCATGTCATGTCATAAATGACTATACTTTTACCAGCTATAGTAATTTACTTATTCGTAACAAGCTGCCAACTATTATCATGAACCTCACCTCCCTCGAACTCGCAAAAGACCGAGCGCGCATCTTCAAAAACTATCTCCAAATGGAAATAGATGCCCAAGCTAACATCAACAAACTAGCTTTTTTAGACCGGGGCATTGAAAAATCTCCTTACCAACAACACATTAAAAACTATCCCGATTATCTCAAACAGAAACCCGACGGCATAAAAGTAATTAGCTCTCTTCCCGGCCCCAATAATCCCCTCAAACTTACCCCATTTCCCAGCCTGGGAGAACTACCTCAAATTAACTCTCAAGCTTTAAGTTTCCTCCACGCAGACATCAAAGAAGCCTGCGTTTGCATTGGTACTTTTGTAGACGGCAAAATTCAGGCACAGTGGCTGGGAAAAAACGCACTTACCAATATTGAGCAGTGGAGTGCCACTAAAATTATCCCACTCCTTAATATCGTCAGTCAAGTAAATACCAAATATCCAGACTGCGACATTGACAACTGCGTTGTTAGAGATGGCAACGGGCTAAGACACGATTTTTACTTTTACGATTTAGCAAAAGATATGATTAGCTATGCCTCAAATATAGCAAGTTCAAACTCCTTAGCTGCGATGTTCAAACGCTTCGATACTCGTATAGGACTAGAGCAATGGCTGAAGAGCGCTACTGGCAATAATGACCTAATTTTTCGCGGCGATTACGGCGAAAATCCTTATCACAACAACCCAAAAATATTTGATCTCAGCAAAAAACAAGTGCTGCTAAGTGCCGCATTAAACAGCACCAAACAAAAAAATTCCGTATCTGCTTATGACTTGACCAGGCTAATTTCCATGTTAGGATGGCACTTCCATATCGAACAGCGATCGCGCATGAAAGGATCTCAGTGGAACAGCTTAGAAAGCATTGTCAGAGCAATGGGACATGATAGCGCTCGATATGTGGACGTAGCAATTAAAACTTTGGGGATGGATAGCCTTATAACTTCTCCAGTAATTATCTCAAAATTGGGTTACGGACTGAGCTCGATCAGGGGAACCCTAGAAACAGTTTATGTGGCTTTAGTGCGGTTTGTTGACGAGCGGCCGAAAGCGGCGGGAAAGCCGGCAAAACTCAGAACTTTAGCCATGAGTTTGCGGGCCGAAAAACCTGTAGGCGGTTCCACCAGTGTCGATCGCCTAGCGATCGAACAAGACGCCAGAGTCGCCGCCGAAGTCACGGAAATTCTCCGTCGGTTGTTTGCCGAAGAATTTTAAACGCGGGCTCACGACTACTTAGAAAGTCGGTGAAACTTGCGATAAAGCATCCTTTCCACTGGCTTTCCTCCCCGCAAATGTTGCTCAGTTATTGCCGCAACTTCTTCAGGGCAAACGCCATTGTACCAAACCTCTTCTGGCAGCACCAACACCATCGGCCCGTTGCCGCACTGTCCCAAACAACTGCTAGCAACAACTTCAACTTCTGAGGGCGACAATTGCTGAAAAGCTGCCAGTACCTTTGCTGAATTTTGCTTGCGACAAGTGCGGTTTTGACAGACAAGAACTTGCCTAGAAGATTCTGTGATTTTCATGTTTTTTTACTTGACATTCTGCTAAATATATGCTATTTTTTTATCATGGGAATAGGTGCGCGCATATACGCCCAGATTTTATATATGCCTAGATTTTAAGGTGCGCCGCAGCGCACCCTACGGTTAATCTGGTGACAAACCTTTGGAAGCCAACCATTGTCGATCGAACAAACGCGACTGATACCGAGCCCCGCCGTCGCAGAGTACCGTAACAATCGTATGTCCAGGCCCCATTTGCTTCGCTAAAGCCACAGCCGCCCCCACATTAATCCCCACAGAACCGCCCATAAACAGCCCTTCTTTTCTCAGCAGTTGGTAAATCACCCGGACAGCTTCAGTATCGTGAATTTGGATGGCGTCATCTACCGGAGCATTCTCCATATTTGCAGTCACGCGGGTGGTGCCAATTCCCTCAGTAATCGAACTACCTTCAGTCTTAATTTCCCCAGTTTTGAAATAACTGTAAAGCCCGCTGCCCATCGGGTCTGCCAAGACAATTCTCACAGCAGGATTTTTTTCTTTCAAAAACATTCCTACCCCAGCAAAAGTGCCGCCGGTACCGGTAGCTGTTACCCAAGCATCAATTTTCCCGTTTGTTTGTTCCCAAATTTCCGGCCCAGTTGTCTCGTAATGAGCTCGGCGATTGGCTAAATTGTCAAACTGATTTGCCCAGACTGCATTCTCCATTTCCTCCGCCAATCTTCCCGACAATTTGACATAATTATTCGGGTCTTTGTAAGGGACAGCGGGAACAGTCCGAACTTCAGCGCCCAAGGTTTTCAAAGCATCGATTTTTTCTTGAGATTGGTTATCGGGAATCACAATCATACATTTGTAACCTTTAGCGTTGCAAATGTGGGCCAAACCGATGCCAGTATTGCCCGCAGTGCCTTCAACAACAGTGCCGCCCGGTTTCAGCAAGCCTTTTTCTTCTGCATCTTTGATGATGTATAAAGCAGCCCGGTCTTTTACAGAACCGCCGGGATTGAGAAACTCTGCTTTACCGAGAATTTCGCAGCCAGTTTCATCGCTGAAGCTGTTTAAGCGAATTAGTGGTGTGTTGCCGATAGTGCCTACAAAGCCGTTTTTAATATCCATATTTTTTGCGTGTTTGCATCCTATTATTAATTTTTACAAGAAGTTGATATTTATTGCTACCACTTTTACCAAATCTTGCTCATATTGAGTACGAATCCCGGCAAAACGGGGTCGCCGCTGACTGTCGCGGGATTCTCCAAACATTCCTCTGGTAAACCAGGACGGTAAATATAAACTCTGCGATTTTTGCGGTCAATTAACCAGCCTAACTGCACTCCTGGTTCTCTCATATATTCTTGCATTTTTTCTTGCAAGGGCTTGAGATTGTCAGAAGCCGACCTCAGTTCTACTACAAAATCCGGGCAAATCGGGGCAAACTTTTGCTTTTGTTCTGGTGACAAAGCATTCCACCGTTCCAGTTTAATCCACGAGGCATCTGGAGACTTGTCACCCATTGCAAGCTTAAATCCCGTACTGGAGTCAAAACAAATACCGGTTCCATCTTGGCGAGCCCAAATATACAACTCTCCAAAGACGCTACCGCTGCGATTTCCAGTCTCCGAACCAGTAGGGGGCATAATTAGCAATTCTCCCGATTTGTTGCGTTCAATGCGTAATTCACTATTGATTTGACAGAACTCGAAAAACTCGTCGTCTGTCATTTGCAATTTGGGCGGTATTCGCAACACAATTGTTGATGACAGCATTTTGCCTTTCCTCCAATCTAAAGTGTTTACACAAGATTGCACAATTTCTTTGTTTGTAGTTAGGACTTGAGTCCTAAAAAATCAGGATTAAGGACTCAAGTCCTAAATGTAAGCTGTTGTGGACTCAATTCCGGTTGTATCGGAATGATTAAACCACAGAGGGCACAGAGGACACAGAGAAAGAGAAGAGAGAGATAATAATTCCGATGTCAACGGATTTGATATGACGCGGGAATTATAGAGGTAAGGTGCTCCGTGGGCACCCTACATAATTAGGTTCTGCTTCCAGGAATGTTAAACCTATTTATTCGGCTGAGGAGTCATCCGCAAATAAGGCTTAATCGGCGTGTAGCCTTTAGGAAATTTCTCTTCCAACTCTTTCGGGTCGGTAATCGAAGGTACGATTACGCAATCGTCGCCATCTTTCCAATCAACCGGAGTCGCAACGCTGTATTTGTCCGTAAGTTGCAAGGAATCAATTACTCGCAAAATTTCATTAAAATTCCGACCAGTGCTCGCCGGATAAGTAATGCTCAAACGCAATTTCTTTTCCGGGTCAATCACAAAAACTGTGCGGATTGTTAAGTTGTTTAGCGAGTTGGGATGGATCATATCGTAAATGTCGGAGACTTTACGATCGCCATCTGCTAAAATCGGATAATTGAGGGTGACATTTTGAGTTTCCTCAATATCTTTAATCCAGCCCATGTGAGAATCCACATCATCGACGCTGAGGGCAATGGTTTTGACGCCCCGCTTTTCAAATTCCGACTTTAGACGGGCCACTGCACCGAGCTCTGTGGTGCACACTGGAGTATAGTCTTTCGGGTGAGAAAATAACACGACCCAGCTATCGCCAGCCCAGTCGTAGAAATTGATTTCGCCTTCCGACGAAGCTTGGGTAAAGTTGGGAACTGTGTCGCCTAATCGCAGAGTCATAACTGATTTCCTCTAATTTTATTTAAGGACTGTTCCTTATCATGCCATAATTCCCCGGTTTCTCGATCGAGCTGTAAAGGATTCTAAACTTTTTGGTCGATCGATCGGCAATTCCACTACTGTAATGTATGTGTGGCTTATACCGCTAAATTTTATTGCTATGCTTTACTTTTTGCTTAAGGCAATACAGCCTATTTTAGTCCCGCTGTGTTTTGTGTCCGCCTGGGGCATAGTTTTTTTGCTGTGTTTGAGTGTCGGGCGTACTGTCACCGACTCGATGCGCCGAGCTCAGCGGATGCACCAAATCCCTTGTGCTAACTGCGTATTTTTCACCGGCGACTACCACCTCAAGTGTCCCGTTCAGCCTACAATAGCTTTATCTGAAGATGCGATCGACTGTCCTGATTATCGAGGGCATTCGGGAATTTACGGTTAAAAAATCCGATCGCTGCTTTACATATTTCTTAACATCTCTCGCTCTTTAGACCTCTCCAGAAAAGAATTATGTGTCATTTAAAGCCCTTGGTGGAAACAATGAGAGCCCGTCTCTACATAAATTAAATTCGGCGATGTCTGATGAATTGCCCCTACAGAAACAGGATTTGCTCTTTTAAACAATACCTGAGTTCGACGGAGACTAAAAAAGCCCCATTCCCAAGGCAGAAAGCAGAGATAAAGAAACATTCTGCTCAGCAGCTATTTGACTGCCCGGTTGGCTAACTGCGCTGATTTCAGCGAGATTTATTGCTGTGGGGTTGATCGCATAATTCTGCTTATCGAACCCCATCAACTCAGAAACTGTCCCGAAGTCTGCAATGAAAGCACTGCTGTCGCGAGTTTCGACACTGATGTTATCTCTCGGCACCGCAGAGATCGCACCACCATCAGTCAGAATATCATCTAGCGACTGCGATCGCCTGGGAGTTTCATTATCCAAAGCCAGCCCAAAAGCTAATATTTGAGTAAACTGGGTAGCGCTAAAATTATTGTCGCTCACTAGCACTAAAGATTGCTGTCCGTTCGGCAACACTGGCCCGAAAGTCATGCCTTCAACATTATCCAAACCTGTCGGCAAACCCAAGGTGTCAAAATTGAGTACCAAGCGTTTCTCAACGGGTCTGACAGTATTAATGTTAATAGCATTCAGCGAATTAATATCGCTAATGTCGCTGGCTCCGTTTAGCCGGACTTCGTAGAGTTTGATGGTATTTCCCGTGCCAGGTGCGCCTGCTGAAAAAGAGCGTTCTAGTGCTAAGAAAGTGCCGCGATTGTCTAAAGCCAACAGTTCCACTAAACCGTTTGTATTAAAGCCTGTCTCTGGAACTGCTGGAACTGCCACCGGGTCAGTTACATAAAGAAACTCTTGTTCCGGCTGTCCTGTGGTTAAATTGTATTTGAGGATGCGCGATCGCGAACCGGTATTAGTTGTTGCGACTGACCCATCTTGCACTAAAGCATTCTCCGTTGCTGTAAACAAGAATTTCCCATCAGGAGTAATTGTCAGGTTTTCAAAAGCTAAATTGTTGCGAATTCCCGCTGTTGGTGCATCTGCTGGACCTATAACTGGTACAAACTTTGAGGGCACGGGTAATTGTCGCAACTGGCGACCTGTCCCTAAAGCAAACTCGTTGACAAATGGACTCTGAAGTCTACCAGCCAAGGTAGTGACTTCGCCTTCTGAGGAAACAAACACAGTGCCGTTACTCGTTAAACCGATGCCTTCCGGGTCGATGGTATTAGTAGCAAAAGGTTGATTGTTTTGGTTGAGCAGAGTTGTCACCCCAGAGAAATTAATCCCCGAACTAGACAGCGAACCAGAACTTAAATCGATGTTGAGAGTATAGAATCGGGCTGGATTTCTGTCCGAACGATCGTCAGAAATAGTGTAATAGCGGTTGTTAATTGCGTCGTAATCAATGCCAGAAAGTCCGCCAAGTTGTGTGCCTTCGACCGTGACGGAACCTGTTGGATAAGTAGCTTGTCCGATGAAGTTGATATTTCTGACACTGGTGCTGGGAGAGCGATCGCCCACAGCAACATCTGCCCAAACTAAACTGTGGTCAGAAGTAGGAGTATTTTCCGCAGTTTGGCGATCGCCCACCAATCTGTACAGCGGATCTGTCGTCAAAGGCCAAAATACCCCAGCATCATTAATCGGCAAGTCAGCCGACGGCAAAACATAATCAACTCGCAGATTTCCTGGGTTATTTCCTGCATCTCCAAAATCCGCCGTATCAAAAGCCGGATTGCCTTTTTGATTGACATTATTGCCGCCATCTGCTACTTGTTGAATACCGCCTAAACTTGCAGGAATTGCGCTAGTGACTCCTGTATTTACTCGCGAGTTATCTAGCAACTGCAAAATCGCATTGTCAAAACTATCCCCATCAACAGGATCGGCATTTTGGTCGCCCATAATTACGAAACTAGCATTGGGCGCAAGTCCGCCAACTGTGCGGCGATCGTCGTAAATATAACTACCTTTGCCGGGAGTAACGTAATCTGCCCAAAAGCGAATTTCATCATGATTTCGCTTGCCGTTTCTGTCTTCAGGGCCGTCAAATACAGGCGGGGTCGGATGACTGACTAAAGCGTGAACAATCTCGCCGTTAATATTAATTGGCACATCCCAGTGACTCTTTGACGAAAGGCGAAATGCGTTTAATTCATCAGGCGAGTAATAGTCATTTGCTGCGGGGGTAGACGGGTCATCCGGCAATAATGCCCCTGGCATATCTTTCCAAAGGAAGTTTTGGAACGTGCGAATATTGGCAGTATCAATGGGATATTTTGAGTACACAGCCATTCCGTATTGTCCGGGAAAATCCCCAAATCCGAAAGCGTCGTTGCCGTATCCGTTTACGCCAATTTGTGTAACAGCGGAACCGTTATTGTCTAAATCTAAACCCGAAGCAATGCCCGTGTTAGAAGGGGCAGTATAGCGAAAGGGATAATTAACAGGAGTTGCGCCATTTTGACTGACAGACAGATAGTTTTGCTGAAACAAATTTAGCGCTGTGCTGCTGCTGTCGTAGTCAAATTCGTTAATTAACAAAACATCTGGATTTACCCGCTGAATTGTTTCAGCGACATTCTTTGCTTGCTGGTTGTTGGGAGTAGATAAATCTGTAATTAACCGACCTGCACTACTGCGGTTCAAAGAAGCGTTGAAGCTAGAAAAGCGAACTCCCGGAACTGGGTTTTGGCCAACAGTGAAATCTCCTGCATCGAAGGAGTTGACTCCCTCCAAAATCGCGAGAAATTCGTTAGTTGCTGTATCTCGCAGAACAATGCTGTTGCTGAAATTACCCGTACCTTGAGAAATTTCGATATTAGCCGGGGAGATTCCACTTAAACTAATTAAATCTTGACCTTTAACAAAATCGGTGATCAGGTCAGCATTTTCTAGTTGGGAACCGCCTGTAGTGCGCGTTCCTATCCGCCCGATCGCGAAAATATCTTTACCGCCACCGCCAGTTAAAATGTCGCGGTCGAGGTCGCCGGAGAGAAAATCGTCTCCTTCGCCACCTTGAAGGGTATCCTGGTTTCGACCGCCGTTGAGTGCGTCATTTCCCGCACCGCCCAATAAAAAGTCATTACCTGAATTACCAAAAAGGCGATCGCTTCCTTCCTGACCGGAGATGGCGTCATCGCCCCCCAACCCAGAAATCAAGTCCGCTGCGATCGTCCCAGTTAATGTGTCATTCCCTGATGTGCCGTTAATTCCTGCCACGTTAAGTTACTCCTCTACACCGCTGAAGTCAAATATTTTCGGCTTTTGGAGTATAGTCTCACGCTAAGATTAAAGACTGACTATTTATTGGTTAAAAACTAGCGCACTTTCCTTCATTGAGTCGATCGCTCCCGACAGCTTGGTATAATATCCATCCGCAGTGGGTTGTCATTATCTGCTCACTAACTCCATCAGTTCGCTATCTTCTTACAATTTCATTTTTAGGCGTTGCTGATTTACGGTATGACCTACTCAATCTACAAAAAATGAAACAAGCTAGTCAGTCAATATAGCTGAATTTTCAAGTTATCCATTTTCATATCCTGATTAAGCAACGCCCATTTGGGAAACTTTATTCTATGCAGCTTCATATTAAATTTGCTCTCAAAGGTGAAGACCCAGTAAAAACTTCTAAGCTTAAATTTAAATTAACCTTTCCTTTACAGAAATTGTTTACAGTATCCAAGGGTTCACTGTTTTTGTCTACTTAGAAACAGTCTAGCTGGCTTCACGACTCAAATCTGTAGCGAGGGTAACAAGGTGTTTCTAAATCAGACGCTAAGGGTACTCTGCTAATGGCTATCACCTTAGCTAAAAGTCTTTATCTAAGCTAGTCCTTCGTGCTGCATTGCCTTTGGGCTGAGTTTTTATCAGGCTAAATTCGTTGTACTCGCACATTCTTAGTGCAAACCAGTTCCCAAATTTTAAACCTCAAAGCTTTTGAGGATAAGCGATCGCCGTCAAGGCATCCTTAAAGTAAAAATAGCGTTCTCCCGTGCGATCGCAACCAACCAACTCAACAATTTTCCCCAGTAATCAAAACAGGTTCTACCCAATAATGGCACCCAAATATCACGATCTTCTTACCGGTTCATTGACACAAGATTGGACAAACACAAGTCTGATTTCAACGAATGATGACTGGTCCGGAATTCCCAGTATCGATGGCTTTCGCGGGGATGAACTAACAGCCGCAACGGGAACAAATCCACAAACCATTGTTGCCGATGGTACATCAGTTCTAGATGTCAACGCGAATCAGACCAATCCCAACACCTTCACCACCGGTGGTGTTGCTGAATTTGAGATTGCAAACCCCGTTGTTGCCCTTACTGGTTCCGGTACAGCAGATGCCCCCTTTTTGCTGATGTACCTCAACACTGTCGGCGTTACGAACATCAACGTCTCCTTCAATCTCCGCGATGTAGATGGCTCTATCGATAACGCTGTTCAACCAGTCGCTTTGCAATACCGCGTCGGGACATCCGGCAATTTTATTGACATTCCTGCTGGCTACGTTGCAGATGCCAGCACTGGTCCAAGTTTAGCAACCCAAGTCACACCAGTTAATGTCACCTTACCAGCAGCAGCACAGAATCAATCTCAAGTTCAACTCCGGGTGATCACAACCAACGCTGTTGGGAATGATGAGTGGATTGGGGTTGATGACATCAGCATCACAGGCACTCCCGGTGGTGGCGAACCCACAACAACGGTCACACTCCAAGCAACAGACGCAAACGCAGCAGAGGCAGGGCAAGAGCCAGGGACGTTTAGAATTACGCGCACAGGTGACACGAGTGCGGCTCTGAATGTGAACTACACCGTCGCCACAGGTGGGGGTCAGGCGACTAATGGCACGGACTATACCCCCAACTTGACGGGAACTGCCACCATTGGCGCGGGGCAATCCTTTGTCGATTTGGCGATCGCACCAGTAGACGATAGTGCAGTCGAAGGCAATGAAACCGTCACGCTCAACCTAGTGGATACCAGCGACTATGACCTCGGTGGTTCGAGCGCGGCGACAGTGACCATTGCAGATAACGATGTGCCACTGACCCGCATCCGTGACATTCAAGGAACCGATCACATCTCCCCCCTTCTTACCTCTGCAACCGATCAAGCCGCCGTCTTCAATGTTGGCGGAATTGTTACTGCCAAAGCTTTTAACGGATTCTACCTCCAAGACCCCACACCCGATGCCAACGCAGCAACATCTGAGGGGATTTTTGTCTTCACAGGCTCCGCAGGCTCAGCCATTCTCAACAGTGTCAGCATCGGTGGTGCTGTTCTCGTCACGGGTACTGCGAGCGAGTTTCGTCCTGCCGGGAATGCGAATAACCTCACGACTACCCAGATTAGTAACACCTCGACTCAGGCTCTAAGCGTTACGCCCTGGACAACGGCACCCACAACTACGATTACCCCCACAATTGTCAATCCTCCGACAACAGCCATTAACAATGACTTCTCCGCTGGAAGTCCTGGCAACGTGGAAACAGGCGGTGATTTTGAGCCTGCGACTGAAGGCATTGATTACTATGAAAGCTTGGAAGGAATGCTGGTACAGGTCAACAATCCTGTAGCAGTTAGTCCGACAAACAATTTTGGGGAGATTTGGGTACTTGATGACAATGGCGCAGATGCCACAGGGCGGACGGCTCGTGGGGGTAGCCTCATCAGCCCTAATGACTTTAACCCAGAACGCATTCAGATTGAGGATGATCTAATTCGTCCTGGCTCTTCATCACCCTTGGTAGATGTCGGAGCGCAACTTAACACAGTGACAGGGGTGATCGGCTACAACTTCAACAACTACGAAGTGCTGGCAACTTCCCCCATCACTGTTAATACTCCTAGTCCGTTAGAGAAGGAAGTCACCACCCTAAACCCAGTTGATGACAAGCTGACAGTCGCTACCTTTAATGTGGAGAACTTAGACCCCGGTGATGGGGCTACCCAGTTTAATGCCTTGGCTCAACGCATCGTTACTAACCTTCAATCGCCGGACATCATTACCCTAGAGGAGATTCAAGACAATAACGGCCCGACTAACGATAGCGTTGTTGATGCTGCCACCACTTACAACACTTTAATCGCCGCGATTCAGGCGGCAGGCGGCCCGACTTATGAGTTCCGTCAGATTAATCCAACTGATGACCGGGATGGCGGTGAACCGGGGGGAAATATCCGCGTCGGTTTTCTATTTAAGCCAGAACGGGTCACGTATGTAGATCGTCCGGGTGGGACAGCCACAACGCAAACGACTGTAAATAATGTTGGTGGCGACCCGCAGCTTTCCTTTAGTCCGGGTCGGATCGTTGACACTGACCTCTCAGATGGTGACGCGTTTGCAAATAGCCGTAAGCCGTTGGTTGGGGAGTTTATATTTAACGGTCACAAGCTGTTTGTGATTGGAAATCACTTCAATTCCAAGGGTGGCGATCTGCCCCTCTTTGGGCCGACCCAGCCCCCAGCCCTCACGAGTGAAGTCCAACGCCGCCAGCAAGCGCAGATTGTTAACAACTTTGTAGATAGCATCCTCGCCGCAGACTCTACGGCAAATGTGATTGTTTTGGGTGACTTGAATGACTTTCCGTTCTCTGAACCCTTGAACATCCTCAAAGGGACACCGGGTGGTGTCGGTACACCGATCCTGAACAACCTGATCGAGACTCTACCCGCCAACGAGCAGTACACCTACAACTTCCAAGGCAACGCGCAGGTTTTGGATCACATCTTGGCGAGCAATACGCTGTTTAATAATTTAGATGAGTTTGATGTTGTTCATATCAACTCTGAGTTTGCGGATCAGGATAGTGACCACGACCCCAGTGTGGCTCGTTTCACCCTTCCTCAGTATGTCGGGACACCAAAAAATGATACCTTTATCGGCACCGAGTTGAATGAAGTCATTACTGGTGGTGAAGGTGCGGATAAGCTTACGGGTGGCGGTGGTAGCGATCGCTTTGTCTACACCAACATTGAAGATTCGGGAGATCGGATTGAGGACTTTATCACTGGCACTGATAAAATCGTTCTCACCCAGTTACTCGATAGCTTGGTTCCTGGCGGCTACAACGGCACAAACGCGATCGCGGATGGTTATGTGCAGTTGGTTCAAACAGGTAAAAAAGTTGTCCTCCAGCTCAATCAAGCTGGCTTTAGTGATGACAACAAATTCAAAAATTACATTACTCTCGAAAACGTTCTGGCTGCCGATATGAGCGCTCTGAACAACTTTGTGTTTTAGGGGTGTTTGGTTGAGCAATCTTAGAAAAGTAAGCGGAAGTGCTTTGTATTAGCATTTCTACAGTAGGAAATCATCCAAACGATTGCTCTACCAGCTCCAAGGCATAATACTCCTCTGATGAACTCCCTTTCTAGACATCTATAACGTTTAGGAAGGGAGTTTTCAGTAGCTCAAATCCACTGGGTCACGTCTACAGCAGCTCTAAGTGCTACTGCTCCTACTACAGCTAAGGGGACTTAAACAATGAAATAAGAATAGAGAGCTTATAATTTATAGAGGATAGTGCTTTTTACGTCAAGGTACACTCCTGAAAAAAACCACGTCCGAGGCCAACCCCCATGCTTTGAGAATAGCCCTATCTTATAAATTTGTCCGTTTCGTGCAAAATAATGGTCACGTATTTGCCACACACATACCAAGTTTGGGCTTGAAATTTGTTTAAGTCCCGGGCCGTTTAGGGATCTTAAAATTTATAACTCCCAATAGGTGCGATCGTTCTGCTTCGTTAAAGTGCAATTAAATAAAAAAAATGAATGAAAAGGGTTGATTAAATAGGCTTGTTTCTATTAATTAATCTTCTCTCGCCTGATAGCCTGTTCCGTTTGTGGCTGTTAGACACCTGCGGTTAAACAGCCACAAACGTTTCAATCCAACGATTGGGGGATTTTTTCAGATGTCTTTTCAATTAAACTGATGTTGTGGTAAAGAGATTTTCAGGAGATGGGAAAGAATGCTAATTCAAAAGCTAAATGCCTGCGACGAGTTTATTGCTGGCGACGGTACTCAACTGCGAGAATTGCTGCATCCCGACAAACAAGCTGTGGATTTGCGTTATAGTTTAGCCCATGCCGTTTTGCCACCGGGACAAACTTCTGCGCTGCACTCCCTGACAACTTCTGAAGTTTACTACATCCTCAGCGGCGTTGGAGAAATGCACATCGACGACGAAAATCAATTCGTGGAAGCTGGAGATGCAGTTTACATTCCGCCAAACGCCAAGCAGTTTATTTACAACTGTGGCACGGAGCCCCTAATATTTATTTGTATTGTCGATCCCGCGTGGCGGAAGGAAGACGAAACAATTTTCGACTAATTTTCTAGTGTTTCTCCTTGTATGCTTGTTACCAGGCTCTGCCCGGTAACGCATATCTAGAGGCTCTGCCTCTACTGAAAAAAACATCACAAACCGAAAATTTCTTTTAATAACAACTTTAACAACAACAGCACCCAGCCATATGTACCGAGTGATTTCCTCTTTTTTCAACTTCGATGTGGAGTTGCAATAATCCTCGGATTCAGTTGCATTGCTCCCCTCTAATTAGTTGAGGAAGTGTCAGCTTTGTTGGTGGGTGCTGCTATTGGTTTTTAATGAGACAGATGTGAGATTATACAGCGTTTTTACTCCTTAGATTCTATTGTGAACTTCGCTGTGGTATCTAGATGTGGTATCTGTCGGAGAAGCTTTTTGTTCGCTTCATATTATTAATTTAGCACCTTCTTTTAGAAGCGCAAGTACCTGCAACTAAACTTTACATTTTTAGAAGTAACTGCAGATAATTATGAAGTTAAATTAAGCATTGAGCTTTCTAGCTGCTCAGCTAAAATAGTAGAGTCCGGCTGTGCTTGCTGCTGCGAGAAACGGCATAATATCTGTATGAAAACAACCAAACTCATCAAACTGTGTGCCTTGTCGCTGAGTATCTTTCTGCTGTGCAGCAGTGCAGTGACAGCCCAAACGACGGCGAACCCTCAACCTGGGCAGATTTACACTAACCAAGAGATTCTGCAACAGTTGGTAAAGGCAAAAGTCGTGTATCTGGGAGAAACCCACGATAGCGCGGAAGACCACCAAGCTCAACTGGCGATTATCCGAGAAATGCAGCGGCAAAATCGGAAAATTGCGATCGCGATGGAAATGTTTCAGCGTCCCTTTCAAAGCGCGATCGACAACTACTTAGCAGGTAAACTGACTGAAGAGCAATTAGTCGAGCAAACAGAGTACGATCGCAGATGGCGTTTTCCCTGGGAATCTTACGCCCCCATTTTGCGGTTTGCCAAAGAAAATCAACTACCCGTCCTCGCCTTAAATACACCATCCGAAGTAACGAGAAAAGTTGCCCGTCAAGGTTTAGAAAGCCTCACTGCGGAGGAAAAAAAGCACATTCCGCCAATATCCGAAATTCGCACCGACAACGCCGAATACCGGCAACTGCTGCTAGAAGTTTACCAGCAACACCAAAAGGCAGCACAGGGAAATAGTACGGCTTTTGAAAGATTCTTCCAAGCCCAAGTTTTGTGGGACGAAACTATGGCGGAAAAAATCGCTGAATTTGTCAAAGCCAACCCCGACTATCAAGTTGTGGTGTTGGCGGGAAAAGGGCACATTATTTACGGTTACGGCATTCCCAGTCGCGTCGAGAGGCGTTTGGGAGTCGGGAAGGTAAAAATGCGATCGGTTTTATTCAATTCCACTGAAAATCTTCCTTTGTCGGCAGATAGACCCATTGCTGACTTTGTTTGGAAGCATTGATTTGATATGATCTCAAAAATATAACCCACTAAGCCAGAGCGAGAACCAAATCGTGAAAGTCAAGCGTCTAAAAATGAACTCATTCCGAGGCATCAGCGATTTGACCCTGGAGTTTGATACAGATGAGCCGACTGTGTTCATCGGTATCAACGGTGTGGGAAAATCCAGCATACTTGAGTGTTTGGCTATTCTTCTCTCCTGGCTGACAAAGCGAATTCAAACTCCCAATAGTAATGGACGTTCTTTCAACGAAGATGATATCAAAAAAGGATGCAAAGAAACTCACAACGAAATTACAATTTCAATCAATGACTGGTCGGAAGTGGTATGGTCTTTAACCAAGGTCAGTAAAGGGCGAAGCAAGGATACTAGCAGCAACCTTGGGGAATTAAAAAGAGTTGTCGATCGCATACACAGTCAGTTAGAGGCTAATTCTTACGCAGCATTGCCTCTGGCTGTTTACTACCCAACTAACCGTGCCGTACTTGATATTCCTTTGAAGATTAGGACGAAACATTCGTTTGAGCAGATAACTGTTTATGACGAGGTTCTCACGGGAGGGCAAATCGATTTTAGGCGCTTTTTTGAATGGTTTAGAGATCGGGAAGATTTAGAAAACGAAGTACGACTAAATGATTCCGATCAGTATCGCGATCGCGAACTAGAAGCAGTCAGATATGCGATCGCTAACTTACTAGACGGCTTTTCAAATTTACGAGTTAGGCGATCGCCTTTGCGAATGACTGCAGACAAACAAGGCGATGAACTGATCGTCAATCAACTATCCGATGGTGAAAAATGCTTGTTAGCACTAGCAGGAGATTTAGCAAGGCGTTTGGCGATCGCAAATCCGAATCCAGATTGCAATCCGCTTAAGGGTTCCGGCGTTGTTTTGATTGACGAGATTGAGCTCCACTTGCACCCAAAATGGCAACGGGCGATTATTCCGAACCTGAAAAAAACATTCCCAAAGTGCCAGTTTATAATTACGACTCATTCGCCACAGGTAATCAGCGATCTCAAATGGGTTCATCTTTTGAGGTCAACATCTGAAGGAATTGCGATCGATCGAGTACCATCCTTTGGGAAAGATAGCAATCGGATTCTAGAAACGCTTATGGGAACTCCCGAACGTCGGCAGGAAATTAAGGAAGATTTACGCGAATTGTTTCGCTTGATAGACAAGGGCGAACTCGGAAAGGCACGGCAATTTCGCCAAAATTTAGCAGACAAAATGGGAGAAGAAGATCCTGAATTTGTGAGAGCAGATTGGCTAATTCAACGCAAGGAAATTCTCAATAAATGAAATATATTCAAAAGCGGCAAGAACCTCAAATTTTTTCCGAATGGAAGGCTAAACAGAGGGCTCTAGGTGTCAACTATAATAATTACAAGGATTTTCGCAATCCTGAGAAAGACCCAGTACACAGTTCTTTGCTAAGTGAACAAGGCTACATTTGCTGCTACTGTTGTCAGAGAGTTGATAAAACCAATAGCCATATTGAACATCTAGCCCCTCAGAGCAAGACTGATGCAGAATTATCTGTTGAGTACACAAATATGCTAGCTTCTTGTGGCCGAGATACAAATCAGCCAGGGTATCGTTGGCCAGATCATTGTGGCAATAAGAGGGGGAATCTTGCGATCGGAGTTTCGCCACTACAAGCCAACTGTGAAGAATTTTTTAATTACTCTAGCACTGGTGAGATACTGCCTGCAAATAATTTAGATGATCCAAAAGATGCTCAAACAACCATTGAAGTTTTGGGACTCAATCATTATGACTTAATGCAGGGACGAATTGAAGCACTTAAAGTATTGCAAGGAATCATGACACAGGAAGAGGCAAAATTATGGGCTCAAGATTGTCAACAAATGAATGCACAAGGGCAATACCAGCCTTTTTGTAATGCAGTTTTGTATTTTCTCAAAGATTATTTTGGTGTTTCTTAAGTTGAATGTTACCCAAAGATGGCGCGATCGATCGGACTTAATATAAACTTTACCCCACCGCATCACCCGATCGCACAAAATTAAATCGCTCGATCGCAGATTGCAGAAACTCGATGCACCAAGGCACACTTTACATATCGGTCATCGGTCGGTTATATTTACTACAAACCGCGCGCCTGGTGTGGGAGACTCCTCAGTCAATCGATTTTAGATTTTAGATTTTAGATTTTAGATTGAAGCATTGGCCCCACGGATAAATACGTTCGGCAAGTTTCATCGGATACAGGTTTTTTATTTCACCGGTCCTGAGTCTGCGAAGGAATGAATCACGTGGCGGGTATCCTGGATGCTTTCAGTCACGTCGGCCCGGTTTTTTATTGGTGACTATTTATTTAACTAATATATGTTAAGGCAAGAGACAGCGATCGCCTTACTTTGCTAAAATCTAGCTTGGAAATGTCAAGATTATCTTGTCAAAATATCAGGAACTACCGTGAACAATACACCAAAAATTCTCGCATTTGCCGGAAGTACCCGCGAAGCATCCTACAACAAACTGCTGGTAAAAGTTGCGGCGGCTGGGGCTACGGCGGCGGGTGCAGAAGTTACTTATGTAGATTTGCGCGATTTGCCGATGCCGCTATTTGACGAAGATTTGGAAGCAAAAGAGGGAATGCCAGAAAATGCCCGTAAATTGAAGGAATTGATGGTAGCGCATGACGGGTTTTTGATAGCTTCCCCTGAGTATAACAGTTCAATTACGCCTGTGTTGAAAAATGCGATCGACTGGGTATCGCGCCCAGCACCGGGTGAACCGGGATTGGTGGCATTTACTGGCAAAGTAGCGGTAATTATGAGTGCTTCCCCAGGCGGAATGGGCGGTTTGCGGGGATTAGTGCATTTGCGATCGATCCTGGGGAATATTAACGTATTGGTACTCCCGGATCAGAAAGCAATTCCCCAAGCTTTTGAAGCATTTAATGCTGACGGTACGATGAAAGATGCCACACTGCAGGACTCTGTTGAAAATCTCGGTGCTAAGTTGTCTAATGTGCTGTCGAAATTAATCGCATGAGGCAATAAATTCATTTTGCAGTAGGGACACAGCAATGTTGTGTCCCTATCCCAGCATCTGTTATTTTGTTGGCTGCATCAAGTGCGATCCATAGAATAAAAGCCTTGAAACGGCATTGTTAAAATGCCCAATATTCGACTAATTTCATTAATAAAAAAGTCTCGCTTGTTAATGAAAATTGTGCTCTTACTCAATTTAAGAAACTTCCAATCAGTACCCGTAGTAACAGCCCCATAAATGTTTTCAATTTGTTCTCCGCTGCGCTGATTAAATAATTGGGCGGCTACCATTTCTGCAATACACTGGCCTAAACCGGATTTAATACTTTCATTCTTAGCCTCTGTGAGAGTAATTACCGGGGCGCGAATTTCATAGGAATCCTTCGATGCAGTGAGAATATAATCGCAATACCCGTTTAAGCCCGCTTCTACATCTACATTGAATTCTGAACCAGAGAAAAAACCAACTTGAAAATTAAATTGCCGCCTGACTTCCAATAATATTGGAGCAATAATTAATTCAGCACGAGCCTTTTCTGTATTAATTGCAGTAGCTAAAGACAGGTTTTCAGTTAAAGTCGTTTGCAAATAGGAACTTGGCTGTACCTCTGGGATATCACTAAACAAATCTAAAGGTTCTTCTACGGTTAAATTAAAAGATTCTCTAACTTTCGCTAAAGTTGTAAAGTCCCTGTATGCCACAGGTTAACCTCCTTGCTCGATTTGGGCGATCGCATTCTCAAATTGCTACAATTATAATTGATTGCCTGTTATTCTCACCCCCAAATTAACATGACATTCACCGGAGATCCCGACTCAGCACCTGTTTTACCGACAGCAGCAGAAGCAGCGGTTGCCAAAACCAGCAGCCGCGCTTTAGAATCGCACTTGCAAAATCATCCGTCTGGCGAATCCCTCAAATTGATATTAAACGAAAAAGAGGGAAAGACAATTGACATACCTGCCGCAGCATTGCCACTGCTATTAGCGATTTTGCAACAGACAAGCAGCGGCAATACTGTCAAGCTAACTCCAATTACTAAAGAACTTCATATTTATCAAGCAGCAGACATTCTGGGAGTTTCAGATAAATATATGCGGGAGTTGCTGGAGGCGGGCAAAATCCCTTACAAGACAGTCAGGAACAGTCGCCGGATACGTTACGAAGATTTAATGGAATATAAGAAACAAAGTTACGAAGAAAGCTGTAAAATTATGGATATGCTTGTAGATGAATCAGAAGCACTCGGTTTGTACCCTTAAAACATGGCAATTTTAACTGTTATTTACGATGCTAATGTTTTGTATTCGGCATCTCTTCGTGACTTATTTGTAGAGTTGGCAACTACCGACATAGTTGAGGCACGTTGGACTGAAGAAATTCACGACGAGTGGATGAGAAATGTACTGATAAACCGTCCCGATATAAGATTTGAACAGCTTGCCCGAACCAAAAGATTAATGAATGCAAGTGTTGAAAATTGCTTGGTGCAAGGCTATGAGACAATTATACAAGAGTTAGAACTTCCAGATCCGGGCGATCGTCATGTCCTCGCTGCTGCAATTCACTCTCGTTCTAAGTTTATTATTACTTTCAATCTCAGAGATTTTCCTGAAGAAGCCCTTGCAGCTTACGACATTTTAGCGCAGCATCCAGATGATTTTATTTTAGACTTGCTTGACCTCAACTGGCAAACAGTATGCAAAGCAGCCGAGAAACAAAGAATCAGGCTCAAGAATCCGCCAAAAACGCCTGACGAGTATTTACAAACGCTGGTAGAATTGGGACTGCCGCTGTCAGCAAATCGGATGCGAGAATTGTGCGATCGAGATTAGTTCGATCGCAAACCGCAGAGTTTTCCGAGTTTCTTCCCAGGTTTATTCTTGTATCTTCCCACAGGCTAACTCTTCGACCTAGCCAATATACCGCTCATCTACTTTTTCCAAGACCGCAGTAAATCTATTTACCCTTGTGCCTCTACTTGAAAACGGGTATAATTTTATTTCCGAGAGATAATAGGTCGTGAAAACATTACCACAAATTGTACCGAAACCGCATCACCCGATCGACGTAGAATAAAACCACCCGATCGCAGATTGCCAGAAATAGACGAGAGTAGGCATACTTGAACCATCGGTCATCGGTCGGTATATTTCTTCTAAACAGCACGGCAGACGTGGGAGACTCCTCCGTCACGCCTGCCCTGCAGTTTTATTTGATAATTGTGTGATTTGTGCGATCGCCAATGATACCAGTTCCCAAAAAGAATGAAACTGTAGATTATATTCAAACCCTTTGGGAATTAGTAATTCCTTAATCGAAAATCGAAAATCGAAAATCGAAAATAGTATCACCCCATTTTTTTCTTCTTCCAAGCCTCCACAAACGGCACAAACACCGACACCAACTCCTGCCGGTTCACCACCAAAGTCGGATAAGAAACTCTCCCGTAATTCTTCCCCACTTCCAGCGGAAAAATAGCCGGGGATTCCAGCGGCAACCAAACCGCACCAGCAGCCTTCACAATTACCCAACTCCCCGCAATATCCCAAATTTTCGGAGTCGCTTCCACCCCTCCCAACACCGCACCCGAAGCCACAGTCAAAAAATTGTAACTAGCCATACCCAACATCCGAACTTTACTCGGAAGATGAGGCCCCATTCCCACACTCCGCGAACACAAATTAAAAAAATGATTCCCGCTCATTTTATCAGCACTCGGCCGAATTTGCTGCCCGTTTAAAAACGCACCTTGAGGCATATTGTCAAACACGCCGCCCGCCAAATCAGGTGCATAAAAACCGTGAAAAGACTGATTAATTGGCGGCAAATGCACGCAGCCAAAAACCGGAGTTCCGCGATACAACAAACCCAAAGAAATACCCCAAATCGGAATTCCCCTAGCAAAATTAGTTGTAGCATCCAAAGGATCGACAACCCAACACCATTGAGTATCTGGGAAAACCTGTTCGCCTTCCTCGCTTAAAATGCCGTGAGTGGGAAAAGCAGATGCGATCGCACTTCTAATTTCCGCATCAGCCCAATTATCCGATTTCGTCACCAAACTCCCGTCATCCTTCTCATCCGCTTGCACGGAACCGAAATCTTGCAACAACTGCTGTCCGACTGTCTTGACAGTAGTCTGAGAAAAACTTAAAATAGAATCCCAAAAATCTTTCATTTGCAGTTTTTTTGTATTAAGGACTGAAGCCCTTGATTAACAAGAGAATGAGGACTAAAGTTCTCACTACAAACCTTAGTCTAATTCATTTTCAAGAATAGTGGCGATCGCACTTTTAGCATTATCCTGAAACTCCCGAACATCCACCCTACCCAACAGCCAAACAGCCAGAATCATACCCACCGCCGGCACAGCAAAAACCAACCCGTAAGCCAACATCGGCACCCCAAACAAACTTCTGCCCAAATCCAAAATAGCACCGCCGCTAATCGTCGCCACACCACGCGCCATCGCCTGCGACAAACCCCAAGCGCCAATAAAAGTCCCAGCAGTTTCCGCAGCCGTCAAATCCAACATCAAACTCAGCGCACCCGTCGTAGTAATACCCGAAGCAAAACCAAAAAACATTAAAGCCGACTTAAACACAATTGGATTTCCTGTGAATCCAGATAAAATAATTAAACCAAAACAAGCAGCCACCGACAAACAGCCCAACCTAATCGTATTTTCCTTGCCAATGCGCGGCACAATTAAAAAACCAGTAGCGCTCAAACCGATCAGAGTACCAGTACCGTAAATAGCATTCAACTGCGTAGTTTCCGAAATCGGCATCTTAAAAATTTCCCCGCCGTAAGGTTCCAAAACCGCATCCTGCATAAACAAGCAAATTGTCATAATCAGCAGGAAAGTAAAAAACAAACCGGTTTGGCGGCTAGCAGTCAAAATCCGCAGCGCACTTCCCAGAGTAATTTTATCTTCTCGATTCACTGCGATCGATCGCACCCCGTACCGCGAATACTTTTTCTCAACGCCAAAAGTTGCAATCCCCACCAACAGCAAAACCAGCGCCGGCACCTTCACAAACAAACCGTTAATCGAAGCCTGCAACACTTCCCGTGGCACATCCCCATCAATTTGCTTCAGCAAACCGCTGCTAACAATCGCCCCGATAATAATACCAACCATCAACATCGACCACACCACACCCACCAACTTCGATCGATCCTCCTCATCCGAAACATCCACCAACAAAGCAGCAAAAGGAGTCGAACTCGAACAAATAGCAATACCGTAAAGCGCAAAAATCAAACCCAACAAACCCACCCAACCGTAAGTAGGAGTCGTCCACCCCACAGCCTCCAAACTGCCGCCCAAGCGCCACATCACCTGTACCGCCAAAAAAGCAGAAATCACAAACAAAACGCTTCCTACCCACACATAACCCGTGCGGTGATGGCCAAACAAAGGCTTAGCATCAGACATCTGCCCAAACCACACCCTAGCCGGGGCGACAAACTGGTGCATCGCCAGCGTACCCGCCACCACAGTAGCCGGAATCGCCAACTCTTTAATCATGACGCGATTGAGTACCCCCAGGGTCAAAATCGACATCATGCCCAATCCCATCTGAAACAAACCCAACCGGAACATAGTCACGAGGGTAACTCTCTTGATAGCAGGAGTCGCGGAATCTGTTAATCTTGAATCTGGTAAACGGTCGATCGACATAACTATTGAAATAAACAGAGCATTTGAATTTATAGTAACTGAGATATCGCAACCCGCCGCCTTTCCTCCCCAGGCTAGAAGCTCGATCGGGATTATTCGTATAAATTCATATAAAAATAAAGAGAATCAATAACTGTGGATTTACCAACCGTGACAACCATTACCCTAGGACAAAATGGCCCAGCCGTCATTCCCCTGTGCGTCGGAACTTGGGCTTGGGGCGACAAACTATTTTGGAACTACGGCAGCAACTACGGCGCCGCCGAAGTCGAAGCA
This sequence comes from Microcoleus sp. T3_D1, assembly GCF_036700405.1. Lineage (NCBI taxonomy): Bacteria > Bacillati > Cyanobacteriota > Cyanophyceae > Oscillatoriales > Microcoleaceae > Microcoleus > Microcoleus sp. T3_D1. The sequence goes on along the minus strand of NZ_JAUBOV010000001.1, from coordinate 43,540 downwards.
GCATTCAAAACATCCCTAGACAGCGGAGTCAACTTCTTCGACACAGCCGAAGTCTACGGTAACGGCTTGTCAGAAGAATTGCTGGGGCAGTTTATCAAAAAAACCAGCCAACCCGTTCAAATAGCCACCAAATTCGGCCCCGTACCTTGGCGGATTACAGGAAAATCAGTTTCCGAAGCCTTGAGTGCCAGCTTAAAACGCTTACAAGTAGAACAAATAGCCCTCTACCAAGTTCACTGGCCGTTCACTTTTTTGCTGAGTCAAGAAACCCTGATGAACGCCTTAGCCGATGAAGTAAAACAAGGCAGAATTCAAGCAGTAGGAGTCAGCAACTATTCAGCAGAACAGATGCGCCAAGCCCACAAAATACTAGCAGCAAGAGGCGTTCCCCTAGCAACAAATCAAGTCCGTTACTCCTTGCTGTCGCGGCAAGTAGAAAAACAAGGAATTGTGAGTGCAGCCCGCGAATTGGGCGTCACAATTTTAGCGTACAGCCCCTTAGCCCAAGGATTGCTCACCGACAAATACACAGCCCAAGAACAACCTACAGGAGCCCGCAAAATGGACTCCCGCTTCAGTAAAAGCGGCCTCGAAAAAATTGAATTAGTCATGTCCACTCTGCGGAAAATGGGCAGAAAGCGCGATCGCACACCCGCCCAAGTTGCCCTAAACTGGTTGATATGCCAAAACGGAGTCATCCCCATTCCCGGCGCCAAAAACGCCAAACAAGCCCAAGAAAACGCAGGCGCATTAGGCTGGAATTTGAGCCAAGATGAAGTTAATCAACTAGAACTAATGACTCGTCCCTGGCGAGAATAAATTTGTTAATTGTTGACTGTTGACTGTTGACTGTAGGTTGTTTTTACTTCGGTCTACCCAACCTACAGTTCACTTCCTTCTTCCGATTCTTCACCTTCGATAATTAATCCGTGTATCCGTGTCAAAATCAGTGTCGTGCCTTCCCTCTTCCTTCAATTATGAAAATCTTAACTGACTGGGGCTTCACGCGCGAAGGCTGGCGCAATAACAGCCGCGGCGAATATTTAGTTTTGCTTCAAGGAGGATTGCTCACAGGATTTGTAATCTTACCAGTTTATCAACTGCCAGGATTAAAAATTCAATCAACTCACTTACTTTATATTATCTGGTTTATGGCCAGTATTCTCGGCTTAACCGGATTAATTTTCATCATCAAAGGATTGATAGACTTAGGAAAAAACCTCACACCTTTACCATATCCCAGAGAAGACGGAGAATTAGTCCAAACAGGCATTTACGGAATAGTGCGGCATCCATTATACAGCGGCTTAATTTTAGCAGCCCTCGGCTGGACACTTTTTCAAATGAGCATATCCCACTTAATAGCCAGCGCACTATTAATAATACTTTTCGAGATCAAAGCCAACCGAGAAGAAACCTGGTTAACCAAAAAATATCCAGCCTATTCCGAATACCGCCAAAAAGTCAAAAAACTAATTCCCGGAATCTATTAAAAGCTCGATCGCCCATAAAAAAAACCGAGTGAAGTTAACGGATTGACATTAATTGTGATTTATGCTAGAAATGGCGTAATTAATTATGAAATTTAACAGCCATGCTACGTTTAAATATCAAACTGTTAAAAACAGCATTCCCCTTCGCAGCTTTATCATTATTGCTCAGCAGTTACGCTACCAACACAAACCCTTCTCAAACACCTAAAAATCTCTTTCACTTTACCGACTATCAGACCACTACCTCACCTAGAAAACAAAAACCCAATTTAGTCGTAGCTGATGTCAACAGTGAAAAAGCAGCAATTAAATCAGTTGTCATATTAAATCTGAAAGCTTTGAATGAAGAAAATATAGAAGCTTATATGGCGACAATAGACCCAAAGTCTCCAGGATTTGAACTAACAAAAAATGCGATTGCACAAAGTTTTTCCATCTACGATTTAAATTATGTAATGAACAAATTTGATGTGGCAACCATTTCCGGCAATACAGCGATAGTTACAGTAGATCAAACGACAACAAAAATTAGAGGCCCGCAGTTCCGAAATAATAGAATGGTGTTAAGGCATCAATTCAACAAATACAATGGAAAATGGAAAATGTTTAGCTCTGAGATTCAGAAAGTTGAGTATTTAAACTAGACAATTAAGACTAACGCACGAGAAGGGTAAATTGCAATTGTCTAGACCCGGCAGAGCAGAATTAAAGACGACTAATGACTAATGACTATCATTCATGCCTAGTACCGTCCGGCATAATGGCCCCCTTTAAATTCGCTCCTGCTAACTTGCTACTAAGCAGCAAAGCATTCCTCAAATTAGCACCCTTCAAATTAGCACTTTCCAGGTTAGCCATCCACAGATTAGCACCCTCCAAATTTGCCCCTTCCAAATCAGCGTTAACGAGAAAAATACCTTTCATAAAAGCACCTCTTAAGTTAGCAGTTCTCAAATTACTCCCTCCCAAATAAGCATCCTCTAAAAACGCATTTTCTAAATTGCTTCCCTCCAAATTTGCCCCAGCCAAATTGCTGCTTATCAGGTAAACCCCAGCCAAATTTGCCTGTTTCAAGTTAGCGTTTACCAAATGCGCGCTCCACAAATTGGCATCTTTCAGGTTGGCTTTTTCTAAATTGACGCCTTCCAGAAAAACTTCGCTCAAATTCGCCCCGGAAAGATTGCAACCTTGACATTCCCTCGCTGTCAGCAATTGCCGGACTTGATGCTTGACTGACGAACGGTTCGCTGCGAAAATTATTAAACCTGTAGTTGCTAAGGCAATAATACTAAAAGTTGCCAGCCCGATCGCACTTACAATCTTACTTTGCCCCGCACCTCTAAACATCTGCTTGCCGTCCCCTAAAAATATTTCGATAATTGTTCGTATTTATAACCTAGTTCCTTCCTTCCCCAGCCCCTATGAAAAAACAGTTTAAATTTAAATTCCTGACGATCGCACTTATTGTAAGCTTAGCAATAATCGGTGTCGGATGCGATCGCCTTTTCAAAAAACCCTTTCAACTTCCCGCCTCAGCCAAACAAGAACCCTGGCCAATTCAAACAGGCCTCCGATCGGCCATCGTCCGCGAAAATATACCAACAGTCAACCGCGTAGTTTTAGTACCCGACGAAGCCACATTCTTAGCAGCAATCCAAAAATGGAATCTCAAAGGAAACTGGCCTATTCTCATCGAAGACAAAAAATATGCGCCCATGTTTTTGCAGCGCTTTCAACCCGAAGAAATAGTCCGTTTGCCAAGCATCAAACAGCAACTGCCAAAAAATCAAAAACTCCAGCAATTAATGCTCAACAGCGCAGCAGCAGCCTGGAATGCCACGGATACTCCAACCTTAAAAGCAAAATGGACGCAACTCGGCTGGGAACCCCCAGGAGTAGTAATCACATCAGAAAACGACCCCGCACGCTCAGCAGCAGTTGCCTTAGCAGCCGCTCACGGCCAACCTTTAGTATTTCTAGAAGGCAACTTCGGGAAACCCAACGATACCCTCAATAACACACAGTGGAAAACTCTGCAACTAGCAGTTACAAAAGCTGTCGAATCAACCGGATATTTTTATTCTCAACTCGCAGACCCGATCGACACAATAACCATTGTACGCCAACTAGCAGTCAAATATCAATCTCCTGAAAAACCAGACGAACAACTAGCCGTTACCGACGGTTTGGGAAGACACCCCAACGGCGAACGCTGGGCGGCTGTTGGCTGGATTTACGGTTCCGAGGTGCGATCGATCTATCAAGCCATGTGTGCCATATTTTTAGACAGCCAAACAGCCATGCTTTATGACAGTTACCCCAAGGAAGGAAATTGGGCAAAATATGAAATGGAGGAAGCAGCTAGCGGACTAAAAAGCATAGGTTTAAATGTCCAAGTAGTGCAGCAACCAGAATCTACCCTGGAAAAGTGGAGGAGTTTAGCCTCAAAACCGTGGACATTTGACTTAATATTAATGAATTCCAAAGGCTATCCAAAATCATTCCAAGTCGGCAACGGCGACGCTTTAGTTGAAGATATACCAAAACTTCTATTTCCCGCAGCAATCCACATGATCCACAGTTGGTCAGCAGCAGCGCCAGATGACACAAACACCGTTGCCGGAAGGTGGCTAGAGAATGGTGCTTACGCATATATTGGCAGCGTGAACGAACCTTTTTTATCGGCATTTATTCCACCTAAATTAATGGTCGATCGCCTAAAGCGAGGATCACCCTTTTTAATCGCAGCACGCCAGCTAGAATCCCCTCCCTGGAAAGTCACCACCATCGGCGATCCGCTAATGTCGATCGCCAAACCCAGACCAAGAATCCCGCCCAATCAACAACCGATGTGATATTATGCGCGAACGAGGGATTTAAAATTGGAGATAGGAGATTTGTGGTTTGAGATTTGTGGTTGTCAGGTATAATATCCAATCGCCAATTCTTTAATTTGAAAGTTGTTTTGCACTGAGTTATATGATATGACCCGTTCACTGAGCAGATCGACCTAAGCGCCAAAACTATAAATATAGTTAATTAGGATGATTGCGAGAGTGTATCTAAGTTTGAATGTAAGTGAGTATACAATCACGCCAAATCCGCCGCTCCTCAGAATCAGTCATTCCACCCCAGCAGCCAGCCCCAAAAATTTACCCTAAAATACGCCTTCATTAAGTTGTCAATTCCCCTAAAATCACTCAAAATGAAAATAAGAAATAAATTGTAATAATTATATAACTTCTCACCGAAGAATTAACCGCTAAATGAGAGCCATCCCTCCTGTGGATCTGCCGCCACCCGGGCCAACCGCAGCAACTCCCCAAGCCTCCCGCCTAAGCCCGCTATTCAACCGCCTGCACCCCAGCCCAGAAACCCTCCTGCTCATCCTCTCCCTAGTCATCGGGGGAGTTACGGGCGCAGGCGTCGTCACGTTTCACTACCTCATCCACTTCATCCACAGCGTGATGCTGGAAGACTTCATGGGGGCGATCGCCTCGAAAGGCTCTTGGACGCTAGCCTGCATTCCCACCCTCGGCGGAGTCATCATCGGGCTGATGCGGTGGCGGTTTCGGGACTTTGGCCCGAATATGTCTTCCTTAATTGCAGCCACCCGCGGCCTGCAAGAACTCTCCCCCCTCAAACCCATCACCAAAATGGTGGCAGCCTCAGTTTCCCTCGGCACCGGCGCCTCCCTCGGCCCGGAAGCCCCCAGCGTGGAAATCGGCGCTAACTTCGGAATGCTGCTGGCTCAAGTCTTGCAACTCTCCCCAGAACGGCAGCGCTTGCTCCTGGGCGCGGGAGCAGCAGCAGGTTTATCGGCCGGGTTTAACTCTCCCATCGCCGGAGTCTTCTTTGCCTTAGAAGTCGTGCTCGGCAGCACCTTCGCCACTTCGTCAGTCAGCGTTGTCTTGCTCTCGGCGGTAGTTTCCGCGCTCATCGCTCAAATCTGCTTGGGAGCTCAGCCGGCCTTTTCTTTGCCAGTCTACGATGTCCGCAGCCCCCTAGAACTGCCTCTGTACATGGGATTGGGAATTTTAGCGAGCGGAGTGTCTCTAGCCTACACAGAAGCAATTCAATTGGCCGAGGGCTGTTTTCAAGGAAAAGTCCGAGGATTTGCTTGGCTCGGACGACTGCCCCGGCCGCTTCACCCGATCGTCGGCGGGGCCGCAGTCGGCTTAGTCGCCCTGCAATTGCCTCAAATTTTGGGTGTCGGCTACGAAACAGTCCAAGCAATGCTCCAAGATGTTAAATTTTCCTTGCCTTTGCTACTGCTGCTGCTGTTTGTCAAACTGGCGATGACAGCAATCAGCCTCGGCAGTGGTTTAGTTGGCGGCATCTTCGCTCCGGCGATGTTTTTAGGAGCTTCCCTGGGTTCGGCTTATGGCCTGTTTTTGGAAATGCTGCCGGCAATGAGCGATCGAGTCGCTGGCCCTGCCGCCTACGCAATGGTGGGAATGGCCGCCGTCCTCGCCGGCAGCGCCAGAGCACCGCTGACAGCCATCCTGTTGATGTTTGAATTAACCCGCGATTATCGGATTGTCTTGCCTTTGATGGCAGCCGTCGGATTGAGCGTTTGGCTGGTGGAGTGGGTCAACCGCCGATCGACAGCCCACAGCCTCAACCTTCAGCAAATGGGCGTAGACGTGGCTGTCAATACACCGATCAAAGCCAGAGAACAGTTGCAAGATTGGGAAGATGTTTTGGGCGATCGCATCGTCACAGAGTTGATTTCTTGCCAACTCCCCACCGACGGCGAACACAGGGACGATGAGCCTGTGCTGGCGATCGCCAATGCACATTTGCCGGAAAATGTCAAACCATTACCTGAAACAAAATCAGCCGTTTGACGGATCTCAAATCCCGTTGCTTCGCCACCAAACCGATCGCCTTAAAGCTAAATCTGACAACTATGATATTTATCAACCCGAAAACGGATTATGCCTTCAAAAAAATATTCGGTTCCTCAGAAAGCAAAGATATTCTAATTAGCTTTCTCAACGCTCTAATTTATGAAGGCAATCCCACCATCCAAGACTTAGAAATTATCAACCCAAATCTGCCGCCCAAACTAGAAGGCTTAAAAGATAGTTATCTGGATGTGAAAGCCCAACTTAGCGACGGCACTTTAGTAATTATTGAAATGCAAGTGCTCAACGTCCAGTCTTTTGGCAAGCGAGTTTTGTACAATGCAGCGAAGACTTACGCTTTTCAATTGGAAGCAGCCCAAGGCTATCGATTGCTGAAGCCAGTGATTGCTTTGACTATTACGGATTTTGAAATGTTTCCTAATAGCCCCGAATTTATTTCCCGATTTGTGTTCAAAGAAGTCAAGAAAAACTTTACGTATCCCGAAAACGATCTGGATTTAGTGTTTGTAGAGTTGCCGAAGTTTACCAAAGGACAGGAGGAACTTGAAACTTTAGCAGACAAATGGATTTATTTTATGAAAAATGCGAGAAGTCTGACATCGGTTCCAGAAACAATGGATAGCATACCAGAAATACATGAAGCTTTTAATATTGCGAATCAAGCCAGTTTGAGCAGAGACGAAGTGGAAGATTTGGATAGAAGAGAACAGTTTATTTATGACCAACAGGGAGCAATTATTAAGGCTGTTCAAGACGGCATAGAACAAGGCATAGAACAAGGCATAGAACAAGGAAAGCGAGAAAAGGCGATCGCGATCGCCCGACAATTACTTTCACAGCTAGATAATGCCACGATCGCCCAAGTTACGGGGCTTAGCGTTGAGGATGTCCAAAATTTGCGATCGACCAATTCATAGTTTAAAGTGGGCGATCGTACCTTGAGCCGATCGCCCACCCTCAACCCCTCGACATCGCAGATAGTGGCGCTACCCTCAAATCTGCTCTAAAATAATCAAAAATTATAAACAACAAGCCCAGAGGCGCTGAGGTGACTCTTAACGAGGGAACTGCACAAAACCAAAGTCAGAAAATACCCGGCAAAACCCCCTTGGGTTCTAGTTACTACGGCTTGTTAGGGCTGCATCCTTCCGCATCGGCGATCGAAATTCGGCGATCGTACCGGGAACTGAGCAAACTCTACCATCCCGATACCACCGAGCTGCCGCCCGCAGTCGCCACCGCCAAATTTCAGCAGCTAAACAACGCCTACGCCACCCTCAGCAACCCAGAACGCCGCCTCGCCTACGACCTCAAAATAGGCTATTCTCGCCTGAACGTGATTGGGCCACCCCCAGGCTTCAATACTCCACTTTCGGGATCGGGCAAAAAAACTTCCAACTCCGCTTACCTAGATCCCACGGATCGACCTCTTTCCCCCGGAGAAATTTTCGCTCTGTTTATCATGGGAGCTAGCTTAATCGGATGTTTGGTACTGGCGATCGCGATCGGCTTAATTCGCGGCAATTAAACCCTCAAATCCCAAATCACCAATCTAAAATCGGCAATCCTCAATCCTCAATCCCAAATCTAAAATCTAAAATCTAAAATCTAAAATCCCATGACTCTTCCTTCCGCTGACACTCCTTTGTACAACCACCCACTCCCGGAAATCGAGCAGTGGCTAAAAAGCCGCGGCTGCCAGCAAGATCGGCGAGAACTCCACTGCTGGCAGATCGATCGACCTACCTGGAAAGCAGAACTCTCCCTCGATATCGACCAACTCACCGTCCGCTACATCGATGCTGGAGCCGACGGCCAAGACATTCAGCGAGCATTCAAATACTCCCTCTCGCGTCAGGACATTGAAGCGGCCGTTTTCTCCGGCCCCTAATTGGATTTTAGATTTTAGATTTTAGATTTTAGATTTGTCCTCCAATTTAAAATCTAAAATCGTTATGTTGAGCAGGAGATGACCTACTTGGAAACTGAAAAATCAACCAAAAAATCTAAAATCCCAAATCCAAAATCGTTAGACTTTGCCAAATCGGCGGCTGCGCTTCTGATAATCAGACAAAGCGCGGTGAAACTCCGATCGATCAAAATCCGGCCACAGCGTCTCAGTAATGTAAATTTCCGAATAAGCCATTTGCCATAGTAAAAAATTGCTCAACCGCATTTCCCCGCTCGTCCGGATCAGCAAATCCGGGTCACAAACATCAGCAGTATACAAATAGCGTTTAAATAAAACCTCATCAATCTCCTCCGGCTGCAACTTGCCCTCTTTCACCTGAGTGGCGATCGCCCGACAAGCTTGTACAATCTCCTGACGCCCCCCGTAATTCGTCGCCACGGTAAACAAAATCCCCTGATTGTGCTGAGTTGCCGTTACAGAACGCTCGATTTCCGCCTGCAAAGACTTCGGCAAAGCCTGCAAATTCCCCATAAATTGAATTTGCACGTCCTCGTCCACCATCTCCCGCAATTCTTGCCGCAGCTTACCCTCAAACAAACTCATTAAAAAATCCACCTCTCCGGCCGGCCGCCCCCAATTCTCCGTCGAAAAAGCATAGGCCGTTAAAGCTGGAATCCCCCAATCTTTGCAGCAGCGCAGCAGTTCCTTCAGAGTGCTAGCTCCTCGGCGGTGTCCCGCAATCCGCGGCAACCCCCTCTTCTTAGCCCAGCGCCCGTTCCCGTCCATAATCACTGCTATGTGCTTAGGCAGTAGTTCTTGTTGCAGATCCTCCGGCAACTTTTCCAAGCAAATTCCTTGACTCATGGTTTCTCCCGATTACCCGACTAACGGCGCAGTATCCGTTTTAATAGCGTCACTCCCTTCAATCCTATCTGGCGTCCGAGATTGCCGATCGGAATTGGAGCCACAACTCTTTCTCCCTCGGACGGAAACAGCTTTGCTTCCAGCAATTCCTTAAGTTTGTTGCTAGTCAAAGGTCGATTTAAAAGTCCCATCTGGGCTAAAGAAATAGAACCCGTTTCCTCGGACACCACCACGCACACGCAAGCTTGCACCCGTTCCGTAATCCCCATCGCCGCCCGGTGGCGGGTTCCCAACTGCCGCGACGCCGTGCGATCGGACAAAGGCAAAATTACCCCCGCCGACACGATCCGCGAACCTCGAATCAAAACAGCTCCGTCGTGCAGCAAAGTTTGCGGCTGAAAGATAGTCTGCAACAATTCTTTAGAAACTTCAGCATTTAGCTTTAATCCCGGCACCGAAAAATCCCGATCGTCGATCGGAGAATCTGTTTCTATAATTAGTAAAGCGCCCGTGCGGTTTTGCGAAAGTTCTTTTACTGCGTCCACAATTTCATCTATTACGCTGTCCGGTTCGGGATTTGGTCGGCGATCGCGTCCAAACAATTGCCGAAATTCCCCCCGACCCAATTGTTCCAGAAATCGGCGAAACTCCGACTGCAATATTACCGCCATTGCGACAGCCGAACCAGTCACCAAGCTGTTGAGGGCAACGTGCAACAGCCTCAATCCAGCCCAGTTGCTCACCGCCGCCGCCAGCATCAAAATGATAAATCCCCGTACCATCCACAGCGTTCTGCGCTCGCCAACAATGACGAGCACCAAATACGCAAGGGCAAAAACCAGTCCAATATCGATCCCTTGAATCAATAAGGACTTAACGAGGGCCAAGTCAAAGCCAGATTGTTGATTGTTCATGGTTCATCGAACGCTACCGCCTGTGAACCGCGAACCGTGATGCACTCGAACCCGTGAACCATGAACAGTTTTTATAAGGAATACGCTGAAAATCCCCGTGTTTTTAGACCGGGGAGTGTCAATCCAATCGCGTGACTGAACAAGGCAAAAGTTAAAAGTGAAAAAGCAATCGTCACTAAGTAAACATGGATTGTCTTTCTTTTAACTTTTAACTTTTAACTTCTAAGTTTTTACTTTGGAGCTCCGAGTCGTTCAGGAAGGCGGTCAAGCCTCAGCATATCCTGGTAAGTTTCCCGCTGTATAATCGTGTTAACTTCCCCATTTCTCACTAAAACCGCTGCCGGTCTCGGTACTCGGTTGTAGTTAGAAGCCATGCTGTAATTGTATGCCCCTGTGGCAGTAACCGCGAGGACATCTCCGGCATGACACTCTGGCAATTTGGCATCTTTAATCAGAACATCGCCTGACTCGCAGTGTTTCCCAGCAATTGTCACTGTTTCCGTTAAGGGAGCGGACATTTTACCGGCTGCGAGGACTCGATAAACTGATTGGTAGGTAATAGGACGCGGATTGTCCGACATACCTCCATCCACAGCTAAATACGTCCGCATTTCCGGAATGACTTTTTGAGAGCCAACAGTATAAGCAGTGACGCAGGCTGTACCGACGAGCGATCGACCCGGTTCGCAAAGCAATTTTGGTAAGGGCAATTGCTGCCGCTCGCAAGCTGCTACCACTGCGGAGCAGATTGTACGAGCCCAATCTTCAATGCTGGGAGGATCGTCCGCTTCAGTATAGCGAATGCCCAACCCCCCGCCAATATTAATTTCTGTTGCTGGTAAACCATAACTCTGTGCTTTTGTCAAGGCCTGAATTATGACTTCAGCTAAATCGTCATGGGGTTGCAGTTCAAAAATCTGAGAGCCGATGTGAGCGTGCACTCCCACGCAAAATAACGACGGCTGTTGGCTGATAAATTTAAAAACTTCATCGAGCGAGTTGGGATCGAAGCCAAATTTACTGTCGATTTGACCCGTCTGAATGTACTCGTGGGTGTGACACTCAATTCCTGGAGTAAACCGCACCATAACTCGTGCCGGCCCACCTGTGAGGCTGCGGACACCGGATTCTCCCAACTCTGCTAGAGTCTCTAAATCCCGCCAATTGTCGGCTACGGTAATGCAGCCGCTTTCGACAGCTAGCCGCAGTTCCTCGCGAGACTTGTTGTTACCGTGGAAGTAGATTTTGTCGGGATTCACACCGGCTTGCAGTGCAGTGTAGATTTCTCCGGCTGATACCACATCTATGCCTAAACCTTCCGAAGCTGCGATCGCGCAAACTGCCAAACAGCTCCAAGCTTTAGAAGCATAGAGCACTTGAGATTCGCCCGGATAGTAACGCCCGAAAGCATCCCGGTACTGGGTACAGGCCGCCCGCAGCGTTTCTTCGTCTAAAATATACAACGGCGAGCCAAATTGCTCCACCAAAGCTGTCACCTCGCAGCCTCCGATTTCTAACCGATCGCTGCTGTTAACACTGGCTGTCAGCGGTAACAGTTCTTGATTGGGCGATCGAGTTTGCAGAGCTTGTTGAGACTCAGACAGATACTTAAGTCCCGATTCCACCCCGAAAGATTGAGTTGATACCATCGCGCAATAACTATCCTTACGGTCTTTCCCAGTGTACAATTGACGGCAAGCAATTGGGTCAGTTGCCCCCAGATTCATTCCGCAAGCAGGCTGACTGACTGAGACTCGATCGAACTGGAGCATCCTTGCAGTGAGTAATTATCAAATCTAAAATCTAAAATCTAAAATTTAAAATCGGCTGTGCGTTTTCTACAAATTAAACATCTCGCGGCAGAACACCTCAACAGTGCAGTCGAACTCGATCGACTTTGTTTTGGCGGACTTTGGGCGATCGAAGGCTACAGGCGCGAGTTAGACAGTCCTAACAGCGATTTATTAGGTCTTTGGACGTGGGAGGGGGCGGGCACGGGGACACCGCCCCTACAGATTCGGGCGGGCACGGGGGCACCGCCCCTACAAAACCGGGCGGGCACGGGGACACCGCCCCTACAGATTCGGGCGGGCACGGGGGCACCGCCCCTACAGATTCCCCCAACTCTCATTGGTATCGGTTGTTTGTGGGCAATTTTAGAAGAAGCTCACATTATAATGCTGGCAATTCATCCTCAGTTTCAAGGTCAGGGTTTGGGACAAGCTCTGCTTTTGGCTTTGCTAAAATCGGCTTGTGACAGGCAATTAGAGCGATCGACTTTAGAGGTGCGGGATTCTAATTTAGCGGCTGTTTCCCTGTACAAAAAGTTTGGTTTTAAAGAGGCTGGACGGCGCAAACGATACTACGAAGACACCGGAGAAGATGCTCTGGTAATGTGGCGCAGCGGCCTGGAAAAACCGGAATTTCAGCGATATTTGGCGGTTGAGAAAGTGCAGATGTGCGATCGACTTTACCAGAAAAAGTGGCATTGGGCGATCGACATTTTTGAGTTGTGAGCATGAGGCTCCAGAAACCGGGTTTTTTACAACAATACTTGATTGCCGCCCGTAAATTCGAGAAAAACCCGGTTTTTTTTGTCGGTAGTTATAGCATGAGGCGACAGAAACCGGGTTTTTTACAACAATACTTGATTGCCGCCCGTAAATTCGAGAAAACCCCGGTTTCTTTTGACTGATATTTTCACAATATATCCTAATTTCGCCTCAAAAACTATAGTAAATTTACGGTATCAAATACGGCAAAAAAGCTTTAATCTGTATCCCAAGATGTTGTTTTCGTTAATTGCTGCTACAGACGAAAACAAACTCGCTCTTGTGGGTGAAGCCTTTTAAATCAGGAATATTTAATGAACATAAAATATGGACTGACCGCTATCCTGGGAACATATTTAATATCCACATTAGGAGGAGCGACCTTTATGGCTAAAATCACAGGCACAATCAAAATCAACATCGTCAACGTCAACGTCAAATATCCCAAATTAGCGGGTGTCTACACTGGTGACTTTTCCTACGACGATACGCACCTGACCAAAATCGGCACGGAGGTCATGAATATTAGTGGTGCAAATGGAAATCGACCGGGACTGCTATCTTTTAAATTGAGATTTCTGGACTTTGCGGAGGGCTCAACTCTTGTCACCTATACAGAAAATGAGGTTTTAGACTTCCCGAACTGTGCTGTTTTAGCTTTCGAGAACGGACTTCCCAGTCAATTTTGCTTGCATAGTATTCTTGCTGGAAATAACGATCTCGGAGTTTGGGGTGGAAAGAACGGATTTATGTTTGTCGATCCTGCGGCATTTGTTTTCGTGTTGCGAAATGGAACTGTTTCAGGTTGGGGGATCGTGACCTTAGAAATTAACGAATCTCCTCCTGCTCCCGTACCGGAGAACGCCTCCCCCTTCGCCTCATTGTTGGCTTTTTTGGGCTTGGGTGGAGTTCACTTGGGGAGAAAGTCGAGAAAGGGAAACAAATAATCATCTTTACCAACCTAAATTGAAGCGGGGCGTAGATATAATTACTGAGATTTTCACAATATATCCTAATTTTGGCTCAAAAACTATAGTAAATTTACGGGCTTACAATACCGCTATAAAGCTTTAGTCTGTATCTCAAGATGTTGTTTTCGTTAATTGCTGCTACAGACGAAAACAAACTCACGGTTGTGGGTGAAGCTTTTTAAAACAGGAATATCTTAATGAACATAAAATATGGACTGACCGCTATCCTGGGAACATATTTAATATCCACATTTGGAGGAGCGACCGCTATGGCAGCCACAATAGGAGGCACAATCAGGGTTGATATAACTAGGGGCGACTTCGCGGGTGTCTACACAGGTGACTTTGCCTACGACGATACACATCTGACCAAAGTCGGCACAGAATTAATGACCATAAATGGTGGTGGTGGAAATGGAATTATACCGGGACTGTTATCTATGAACTTTAGATTTTTGGACTTTGCTACTGGCTTAAATCCTGTCACCTACACAGCCGATGATGTTGATGAATTTCCAGAGTATCCACTTTTGGCTTTCGAGAACGGAATTCCAACTGATTTTGGCTTACAAATTTTTTCTGCATCTGGAAATGACGGACTTATGTTCGGAGATCCCAGGTCATTTAATTTCGCCTTGCGAAATGGAACTATTGGAGGTGATGGGAGTGTGACCTTAGAAATTACTGAACCTACTACTGAACCTACTCCTGTACCGGAGAACGCCTCCCCCTTCGCCTCATTGTTGGCCTTTTTGGGCTTGGGTGGGGTTCACCTGTGGAGAAAGTCGAGAAAGGCAAACAATTAATCATCTTTAGCAACATAACTTGAAGCTGGGCTTAGATAGAATTACTTAGACTTTTAAAGTATTTAGTTATTTTGGCAAAAAATCTAGTAAATTTACCGATTTACAATACCGCGAGTCAGCTTTAATCTGTATCTCAAGATGTTGTTTTCGTTAATTGCTGCTACACACGAAAACAAACTCACTGCCGTGGGTCAAGCCTTTCAAAACAGGAATATCTAATGAACATAAAATAGGGACTGACCGCTATCCTGGGAACATATTTAATATCCACATTTGGAGGAGCGACCGCTATGGCAGCCACAATAGGAGGCACAATCAGGGTTGATATAACTAGGGGCGACTTCGCGGGTGTCTACACAGGTGACTTTGCCTACGACGATACACATCTGACCAAAGTCGGCACAGAATTAATGACCATAAATGGTGGTGGTGGAAATGGAATTATACCGGGACTGTTATCTATGAACTTTAGATTTCTGGACTTTGCTACTGGCTTAAATCCTGTCACCTACACAGCCGATGATGTTGATGAATTTCCAGACTATCCACTTTTGTATTTAGAGAACGGAATTCCCACTCAATTTGCCTTCCAACTTTTTTCTACATCTGGAAATGATGGACTTATGTTTGGAGATCCCAGGTCATTTAATTTCGCCTTGCGAAATGGAACTATTGGAGGTGATGGGAGTGTGATCTTAGAAATTACTGAACCTACTACTGAACCTACTCCTGTACCAGAGAACGCCTCCCCCTTCGCCTCATTGTTAGCCTTTTTGGGCTTGGGTGGAGTTCACTTGTGGAGAAAGTCGAGAAAGAGAAACAACTAATCATCTTTACTAACTTAACTTGAAGCAGGGCGTAGATATAATTACTGAGATTTTCACAATATATCCTAATTTCGTATCCGCTCAATAATCCGGGGTAAATCGCTCAACGATGCACCTCAAAGGACGCAAAATCGTTCCTGAGTGGGTAGTCCGCCCCGAATTATTGAGCGGATACCTAATTTCGCCTCGGAAACTCTAGTAATTTTACGGTTTTACAATACCGATAAGAAGCTTTAATTTGTATCTCAAGATGTTGTTTTCGTTAATTGCTGCTACAGACGAAAACAAACTCACGGTTGTGGGTGAAGCCTTTCAAATCAGGAATATCCAATGAACATAAAATATGGACTGACCGCTATCCTTGGAACATATTTAATATCCACATTTGGAGGAGCGACCGCTATGGCAGCCACAATAGGAGGCACAATCAGGGTTGATATAACTAGGGGCGACTTCGCGGGTGTCTACACAGGTGACTTTACCTACGACGATACACATCTGACCAAAGTAGGCTCCGAGTTCATGACCATAAATGGTGGAAATGGCGATCTAGCGGGACTGCTGTCTCTCAACTTTAGATTTGTGGACTTTGCCACAGGATTAACTCCTGTTACCTATAGGGCAAGTGACGATCTCGAATTTCCTAATTTTCCAAGTTTGCTCTTTGAAAACGGAATTCCCACTCAATTTGCTTTCCAAGTTTTTTCTGAATCTGGAAATGACGCATTTGGGTTCTTAGATCCCAAGCTATTTCGTTACGCCTTGCGAAATGGAACTTATGGAGGTGACGGAACTGTGACCTTAGAAACAACCAACGAACCTACTCCTGTACCGGAGAATTCCTCCCCCTTAGCCTCATTATTGGCTTTCTTAGGATTGGGTGCAGTTCACCTGTGGAGAAAGTCTAGAAAGGGTTAGTCAACAGAAACAAATAATCTTTAACAACCTAACTTGAGAGGAATGGACAATGGCAGTAATCGATACTAAGTTTCGGGTAACAGGTGGCGAAACTAAGAACCCACCTAGCAATGCTTATAGTGCAAGTGAGCGTGAAATAAATATTCTCGCGCCCTTTGGCGTTCCCTCTGCCGAGCAATGGAGCGGACAAAAAGTATGGCTGCTACTTCCGGGTTTCACAAATCCTGCCGATTATTACGATCCAAATCTGGCGGCAGCCATCAGGGATGCCAACCCAAACGATACGGTTTTAGCCCTTGACTGGACTCAAGTGAGCGGAACCAAGTTCTTCAATATTGGACCATTAGGGATCGCTGCTGGAGACCTTTACAGGTCTGGTTCGTGGATTACTCCAGTGGCAAGAGCCATCCGAGACAAACTTGCTCTTGAGTGGGGAATGCCCGCTGCAGCGCTCAATATTGTTGGTAATAGTCTCGGTGCTCACCTTGCTAGCGATCTTGCTGCCAGTTTCACTACCTACGGAAGTCAAGTGGGCTCAGTGACAGCTCTTGACCCAGCATCAAATCAAGCAAGGCAAAGAAGTCCATACGATACAACTAATGGCTTCGATACTGACTTATCAAATGGATACGTAAGGAATGGAGGAACTCCCGATCCAATCAAACGCTTAGATTTTGGTGGTGCTGCGGTTTCAAGAAGTTTTAATGGCATCAGTAGTTTAGCAGGAAATGAAGCTCAAGCTGGAACTGCCCAGGAATCATTCCTGTTTGACTTCGGCACCGATCCGAATGATATCGGGAAACAAATTGCTCAACACAACGGTGTCGTCACCGCCTTCACAAATTTGGTTACAACTGATGCAGGTGGCAATTCTCGTTTAGCCACAAATATTCTGGGTCTAAATGACACGCGGGCCGATCATCAATTTCGACCAAACTTTTATAAAGGGGATTTTAATGTCTCTCCTCAAGTGCATGAAGCAGTGATTCCTGTTGATACTGAATATAATCCTTTGTTTCTAGTTGGTGCTAAGCTTGATGGCGGGATAAATGACCGAATCATCTACGCGACTAACAGAAACGACGTATTAACGGGAACGGGAATTTTTGGGAAATATTACAACAACAACGGCAACCATACTTATTATTTTGGGGATGGGGACGATATTGTCTCTGCTGGCACTGGTAATGACATCATCTCTGGGGGGAATGGAGTTGACGCCCTTGGTGGCGGAGATGGAAATAATCTGATCTTTGGTGAGGCGGGTGGTGATTTTATCACTGCTGGCACTGGGAATGACACCATCTCTGGCGGGGCTGGAAATGACAACATCAATGGCGGAAATGGCAGGAATACCATTCGCGGTGATGAGGGTAATGATTATCTCACTGGTGGAAACGGCACTAATCTCTTGTTTGGTGGTTCTGGAAACGACACTCTCGGAGGTGGTGCCGGTCTGAATATATTAAGAGGTTCAGAAAACAACAGTTTGTCTAGTGCTGAGGTAGATACTTTAATCGGCAACAGCGGTCAATCTCTTAACACATTTTATATTGGTGATAATACAAGAAATTGGTACTCAGTTGCTGGCGGAAATGATTATGCCAAGATTGTTAACTTTAATGCAGACACTGACGTAATTTTGGGTGGCGTGAATATTGAGGCGCAAAACCTCATCACTCAAACTTTTCTCTGGGCGGGAAGTGAATTGATTGCAAAGATTGACGGTCTCTGGGCTTCGCAAATGCAGTTCCCTGTAAGGATATTTTAGGCTTGACCTTTCTCCGGTATTGCAGAGGCGGCTGTGATTCGTTATACTTTGCACCGTCATAGACCGTGCTTTTTCACCAGCCCCAAGAATTGTAAAATTGCCACAATATGAACACTTTCATCATCCTCATAGGGAATCAACCTTAGCATTTGACGAAACATCTGCCTGCGCGGCCATACTTACCGCTTTGCTTCGCGCTTCGATAATTTGACCGATCTCGCGCCCCAAGCTTGGTTGACGTTCAATCATCGTATTTACAGCATCTGAGTAGACGACAAGAACTTGCAAATCGTCAACGGCGACAACCGATACCGGACTCGGTTCCCCGCTAAACAGCGCCATCTCGCCAAAAAACTCACCACTCAAGATAGTCATTACCTCCAACTCCATGCCCAACTTGTTCGTGACTGTTACCTTAGCCTGACCCGCAATGATAATGTACAAAGCATTACCAGGCTCGCCCTGCCGGATGACTTTCTCTCCCGCACCAAACTTCTGTAAAATAGTTCCCTTAGTTAAGTCATCCAAATTTTTTGGCTCACGAGCATAAGGCATAAATCCGGGAATTGAGTGCAGGCTTTGGGCTAACTTACTGGAAGCGCTATCTGCCTTATCAGCAGCTTCCACAGCATAGGAGTATCGGTAGCGATATAGCGTCAGGTTGTTTCGCTGCGCTGCGTACCAGACGCGCGTCATAAATCGATCGAGTATCTGCTCCACATCTTCAAAGTTTTCGATAAAAAACTCCACCTCATAGATAATTGCAGTCTCATCATAGGATGTAGTTTTGCTCTCAGGTTCGGGTTCGGCTAATATCCCCTGTGTAGCCAAAGCTGTACTTAGCAGTACCTGCTTCACCAGGTTAGGGGGGCTATCGTAGGAAAAGCCAATATTGATACGTTGGTTGTAAATGCGTTCTGGTTGGCTGTAATTATGAATTATTTCTTTTCCAATGAACTGATGAGGAACGATAATCACCTGCCGCTGGAGAGTTAGCAGGCGAACAGAGCGCCAATTGATATCAATTACCTGCCCTTCGATATCTCCAATTCGCAACCAATCACCCACACTGAACGGGCGTTCTAGAAGCAGCGCAATGCCCGACATGATGCTGCCTAGTGTGTCCTGAAGCGCCAAACCGATCGCGATCGAGCTAACGCCCAATCCCGTAGCAAGACCCGCCAAATCTGCACCCCACACTGCCGCCAGCACGATCGCGCTTCCCACAAGCACCAAAAACAACCTAGAAAGGTCGATCGGCAGTTTGGGCATCCGCGCCCGCCATGTATTCGCCTCAGCTTCTTCAAACAAAATCACATTAAACAGCGAGAGACAGGCGTAGATAACAGATATCCAAAATAGGGTTTCGACGAGCTTGGGAAAATTCCCATTATCGATCAAAAACATATCGTAGTAACCGTATTTTTCAACTATATTGCGAAAAATAGGGTGGTAGCGGGCGTGAGCGCGGCTGTAAGCGCTGGCGTCACCAGGATTGTCCAGGGGAAGTTTCTTGCCAGCGGGGTTGGGGTTAGCAGCGATGTAGTGGTACTGCAACTAACGAGCCGCGGCTGTTTTTGGCGTGTAGGATTCGAGAACGGGCGAACCATCGTTCGTTGGCGTTAGTTTGGTTAGAAATTGTGTCCGGTAGTATGTATCAATTTTTGCCTCAAAATCCGCTGGTATTGTTGATTATTCAAGTTGGCGGTAGGCTGTCTTAAACTCCTACATGGCTCCCACGACTGTCAAATCTTCGCTTAAGGTTTGGCTGTGGTGGTAAAGGCTTTCAAAATAATCTTGGATTTGATAAGTTTTGGCAGCCCGAAGGCTGGTTAATTGGTTGAAGACTTTTTCGGTCAGAGTAGCTTTCCCGCTGCTAGAGCATATATAGGTGCTCGCGAGCATAGCGCAAAGGCTGACTGCTAGCAACATGACTGTGAGTTTTGTCTTTATACTTAACTGCTTAAGTAATTGCATAGGAATTTTTCCGTTCCTGTTTGCTTTCTTTTTGTGATTATACCTCTCGGTAAATTCTACCTTAGTCACTTTGCTACAATGAGTATTGTCGATCGTCTTGTACAGGTTGTCAATTAATGCTTGAAGATTAAAGCCTCTTTCCAGCATCTCTATAAACTGCCTTAGCTGGACTTTAGCTCTCTTAACTGGTTACACAGGTATTTTAGGCTCATCGTCATTCAATAGCCCCTCACGCAGTTGATTGTACGACTGCTCTAGAGATGACAAATCAATATCCGCACTAGATGTTCCGTTGTACTCAAAAGGATTCTCAAGGTCGTAGATGAGCAACAACAAATACATGAATGACGTAAATAGAAAACCTGAAATAATCAAATTGGTATAATACTCGTCGGTATGCGTTATTAACAAAGCAATACTTGAGCCAATTATCAGGATATGCAGCAATCCATAGGCGGATGCCAGAAAGTCGGTATCGCGAATCCTTTGAATTCGGGCAATCAGAAGACGAATCTTTGCCTGTTCACCTTGAAGGCGAGCCATCAAAGGAGCTTCGCAAAACTTTGATAATGGAACCAGTGATGAATTGAGGATTGTAACAGCATTCTCAACTCTGATGAATGGCTTACTCTGTTTCAAACAGAGTAGGACTGATTGGAGGATCTCAACTAACCCTTCTGTAAGTAGGGTTGGGTTATAGTCGGGCTGACGGGCTGCAATGAACAAATTCGTATCTTGAATCGTTTCAACTGCATTCGCAATCTGCGCGGGCATATCTTCACTGGTACGGTAATCAGTCAGCGTCCCGTTCAGCATAAACGCCAAGATGAACGTTACCGCCGCCAACAGAGAACCTATCTGACTATCGAACTTACCAATTTCCCACTGCATCTGATGAGCGATCCATTTTGCCAGGCAAAATAGCGCTGTTAGGGGAATAATTTTGAGTAAGATTCCCCATTTTGAGATATCGGTAAAAGTTCTGAGGTTCATTACGTTTATCCTTTATGAAAGAGGTGTTTTTGGTGATGAACGAGTGCGCGAGCTTACCTCACTTTAGTATTGAATAGAAGGCGATCGCGCTACCATTTAGTACGAACTTGAAAGCCAGTTTCCTGGAGCTTCTGAGTCGGAACTGCAATAGTATAGAGGATATTAAGACAGATGTTGCTATTTTCCTTCTTATCACGAGCAGCACTTCAATGAAACGATTCCAGGTCAACCGCTGTCCTCCCGTGCGATCGCATTTCAGTAAGCCAAAGCTTTTCTACTCACGGTGTCGTCAGCTTGAGTAGAAAAGCAGACATGAAGGTCAAAAACAAGCTGGGATCAATTTATTTGTTTGTGGCCTCATCTTCCAGAGACTTATACTTCGACCCATCAGGCATAACAGCACCTGCGAGCAAAGCACCACTCAGGTCAGAAATGCTAACTTTAGCACCTTTTAGATTTGCACCAGTTAGGTAGGCACTCTTCAGGTTGGCACCACTCAAACTAGCATCTCTCAAATCTGCACCACTCAGGTTCGCATTACTCAAATCTGCACAAATTAAATTAGCCTTACTAAGATTCGCACTACTAAGATTAGCCTGAGTCAAGCGAGCAAAACTCAGTTTTGCATGACTTAAATTTGAACCACTAAGTTTAACATGACTGATATTAGCATTATCTAAATTGGCATAAGTCAAATTAGCATTACTCAAGTCGCTTTCCCTCAAATTGGCTTTACTGAGATTGGCATGAGGAAGATTAATATCTACTAACTCCGCACCAATCGCATCCAAACCTCTAAGAGAAACACCATCCTCATTCAAATCTTGGAGTGCCAGAATTCTGGCATAGCTAACTTTTACGCCGTGTGCTGCATCAACTATACTCCAAGCTTGGTAATGAAATTGCTTTCTGCGATCGGGTGCTTCCTTAATGAATAAAATTAAAGCAACGACAAGACTGAGAGCATCAACACTCTCCAAAATCTCTCCAATCAGGGAATTATCATCCGCCCCCACATAAATTATGATGAACAGAACGGCTGAAACACTAGCCACTAACCAGGCTGGTTGCGTCCAAAAATTATCAATGAATTTTTCTAAAATTCCTTTGAGAACTTCACCCAATCGCTGAACGAATGATTGACCTTGAAATTGCTGATAACTATCAGTTATTTTGGAGAGCATTTTTTGGATAATTTCACCATCCAACTGAATAGATACTAAAGGCTTTTTCTGTTCCTCGGTTGGTGGCGCGAGCGGCTTAGATTCGTTCAGTAATTGTGTTTTTGATTCTTGTGGCTGATGGTGGATGACATCTTTTTTATCTGCGACAACATTTGGTGAAGAATCTGCACCTGCGCCTTTTAACATCAAACCTGTAATTGCTTTGTAGGCATCTGTCCATGCCACCTTTACTTCGGGAGTCCAATCTTCTTGGAGATACTGCTCAAAAGCCATCAGCAGTGCGGCTCCAACTGGCTCATAATATTTGGGAATTACCCCATAGCCGATGTGTCTGCCTCCCAAGGCGTTGAGAACTGGCCCTAAAGCTTCTGGAGAGCGGAGATTTTCTACTACCACTACCAAAGAATTTATGAGCTTTTTCTGTTGCTTTTCTATATCGATATTGGCAAACAGCGGTTTAAATTCTGGGTGAGCGAGGAAGAGGTTTTCGTAGAAGCGAGCGGCAAATTCATCTGCACGAGGTTTGATTTTCTCGAAACTGCTTTCCAGTACCTCTACGGCCAATTTGGGCTCTTTTTCTGGGACGGATTCTAGTTGGTGATTAGCTGCTATAATTACCTGTTTTTCGGGGATTATCTCTGTTTCTAATTGAACTTCTTCAGGTGTAGTTTCTACACCGCCCCCTTTTAACATCAAAGCAGTAATCGCGCCGTAGGCATCGATCCATGCTTGTTTGACTTCCATAGTCCAATCTTGCTGGAGATACTGCTCAAAAGCACTTAGTAGTGCTTCTCCAACTGGACGGTAATATTTGGGAATTACTCCATAACCGATGTGTCTGCCTCCCAGTGCGTTGAGAACTGGCCCTAAAGCCTCTGGAGAACGGAGATTTTCTACTACTAAAACCAGAGCACTTATGAGCTTTTTCTGTTGCTTTTCCATATCAGTTTTGGCAAACAGCGGTTTCAACTCTGGGTGAGCTGTAAACAATTTTTCGTAGAAGCTAGCGGCAAATTCATCAGCACTAGGTTTGATTTTCTCGAAACTTTGCTCTAAAAGTTCAACATTTAAAGACATATTTTTGTTTCTCTCTTGAAAGTTGACGCTCCCTTGTCTTTAGACAGGGTTTTTTAACTAGCCCGCTCTAATGAATGCTTGTGATAGAGTGTTTGAAACCTGAGAGTTTCTTTGCTGACGCCAGGGCCAGATATTACAAACTCAATTTTTCCAACTCTTGCCCCAGGGTAGCCATAAACTCCTCTGCATCGTTGATGCCCATTTCTCCTAAAGCTTTCCACTCTTCACTGCTGTAATCTAAATCGAGTCCCATCACGTCTTGAGTCCAATAGGGCAAATTAGATGGGTTTTCCATTAGGTCACAGGTTATTTTTAAGATTTCTGTTCCGCTCGTCTTTTGTCTAGCTTTTGTCGCTAAGCAAAAGGAGAGCAATTTGGCTAAATTACTTTGTGGGGGAATAGCTATTAAAAATGCCATATTTTGTGCTAGTACAAACTTGTCAAATTTCATTGGATATTTTCCTCGTTTTTCGATATTCAAGTAAGGTTTTTTGGGAGATGACGGAGAGCAAGTTCAGGAATTACGCAAAAGTTCAAATAAACCGGGTTTCTCGACGGGGAGAAATAGCCATAAAGGCTATTTTACGTCAAAGAACCCCCGTTTCTGTGTAAGTCCTAAACTTATGACTTTAGCTGAAAAGCATCAATTGCCAGAAGTTTGGCTAGAAATTTTCTTTCCTATAGCCAAAGCCGTATTTATGGCAGAGATTTCTCAATTGTACCGAGAGTCCAGGAGGGCCGCAGAAATATACGTCAACTTTATTGGGCGCGTGTTGCTGCGCTACATCTTGAAAAATCTCCTCCCAGTCTGGACGACCCGTTTGTGTACGGCTCTTTAAACCTGTAATCAAATCAACCTGTGTTTGGGAATGCATCAAATCCATTGCCACAAATAGGGTGCTGGATTTCATATCTGACTTTTGCTGGGCACCTGTCAAATACAAATTAATGTCAAATAAGTTGTTAGTGTCTTGGGCTTCGATTCTGGATAAGAGTTCAACAAACCATTCAAATGCTTTTTGCTCTCGGTTGAGCCAGTAAAAATGTACCTTTTGCAAACGCATTCCTGAAGAACCGTGTTGGCTTCGGTACAGCATACTTTTCAGAATAGAGGCAAAGGGAGTTACGCCAATACCCGCACCGATGAGAATAGCGTACTTAGATTCAAAGATATGGGTACTTGGTGTGCCATAGGGCCCATCTAAATGGACAAGAACTCCAGGCTCGTATTTAGAATTACCTGACCGTATCCATTGCTCGTGCTGTTCTCGGAAAAGTTGATATAATTTTCCAGTCCAACTGCCCGCAGAGCGTATGTGTACAGATAAGACATCCTGCATTTCGGGGGCGCTACTAATTGTGAATGGATGCCATTCATATTTGGAGAGACTGGGACATTTAACAAACACGTAGTCCCCTGGTTGATAGTGGAAAGATTTCGGACGTGCAATTTCCAAACCTAGAACTTTGGAGGGGAGTAAAGAGGCATTAACTACATAGGCAGGCTCTTTTGTATTCTGCCGGCGAATAACCAGTTCGATCGCAAATCCCACAACAGGTAACAACACCCACTGCCAAAAAACTGGCCCGTGAACTAACGCCAGGGCAAACCACACGACGTACAACATATGAGCTGTATAGAAAAGCGCAAATTTGCCGCCTTTGCGGATTGGAGCTTGCGCTGTCACCCACATAATTGCGAAAACTAGCAGTAATAAAAATCCTGACAAGCCAGCCTTCGTTGCAAAAAGACTTTGTGCAAAGGGCACTGGCAATGTGGTGTAATTGAGAAAATGCGCGATCGTATGGACGATCGCAAAGGCAAACATGAATTGACCCACGAGCTTGTGAAACTCGATGCCCTCATCTATCGGCAGATAGTTGTTGATCCTCGTTTTGCGAAGCCAAGTCATAAAATGCCGCAACATGGGAATTAGGATCAATGCCCCGTTGAAGTTGAGCGCTGCGCCACATCCCCGCGCAATTTGAACGTACACATTTGCGCCTTGACTTGCATATCGATCGACAGCCCCAAAGAAAAGAACCAGATTGGCAATAAGATAGAGGGACAAAAAAGCGATCTTGACCCAGTTGTTTTGAATATAATGCTTGATGTACGCCTTTGGCGACCTTTTCTCTTTGGGCGCAACTGCTATGGCGTCGTCGTCTGGCTGGCGAGGTTTTAACCAGCTAACGGGGCTAACTGCCATCGCCTCAAGCAGATCTGGATGCTTTCCGATTAAACCTTTGAACTCTTCAAAAGAAATTTCGCCACTTTTATCGGTATCAGCTTCTAAAAACAAAATGTCAACCAGATCGGTAACTTGTTCCGGCGGAAAGGTTAAATTATTTTCCTTCAAGCTAGCAGCAATTAAGTGAGAAACTTCGTCTTTTTCGATGGAGCCATCCCCGTTTATGTCGTGCAATTGATAAGCAAATTTCAGTTTCTGATCTTCAGTTGCAAAGACAAGTTCCTCTACTGTTTTCAAAAATTCATCAAGGTCTATAACGCCACTTTTATCGTTATCAAACATCGCAAACATTCGCTCGGCAAAATATTCATCTTTCAGCCCCATAGCTTTCTTAAACTCTGAGCGATCGATTTGTTGGTCTTTTCCACCAATCTTGGTAAAGACTTGTCGCAATTCCTCTAAAATTTTTCTCGGAGTATCCATCGTGAGATTAACCTCGGTTTTTTTTTTCCAATTTTTCGCCAGTTATGGAGCCAGCTAAAACTATCATTCTTGCCTTCCTGCATACAGCAGTCGGACAAATAAGCATGACATCATTTTTCAAATTTGAATATGATGTCATGCTTATTGAGCCAAAGTTTAGATTTGAGCAACGTTCAGGTTAGCAACCAACCCATAGGTTGATATGTACTCTTCTAACTCCGCTAAATCAACACTGCCATTTTTATCGGAGTCAAGAGTATTAAAAAGATAATCAGTGATGTAGCTTCTGACTTCTTCAGAGCTACGTTCGCCTGTTGTCATATCTTCGATTAGCCCTAACAACTCCATAATCTCAGTTCGTTCAAGCGCCTTACTTCCATCCGTATCCAATTGCAGGAAAAGCTTTTTGATATCTGCTGTTGCCACTCTCGAAGAACGCAGTGTTTCTCTCAGTATGTCATTGCCAAATGAATTCATGAACAATATCTGTTCGATGAGTGGTATGCAGAAAAAGCCTAGGGCTGCCCAAAAAATTGCCTATTTTACGGCTTCTGGATTTGCAGTTGCACTAACTCCGATGAAAAGAGCCGCCCAAAGGAAAAAGTTTGGATTCACAAGCAGGATGTAAGCATCGCGAGCTTCTGCCTTGCTAAGCTTGCCCTTTGTAAATGCTGAGGTTAATACAGCCAAAACGCGCATTGAGACAAACACTAAAGTTGCCAATGCTAGTTGTTGCAGACAAGCGAGCGAGCGATTCGGAGCGGTTGAAGAAAATAGATCGGAAATGAAGGTTGATGGAGTAAACTGAAACCCTGTTGCCAAGGCCATGAATGCGACAGCAAGCACTCCGATGAATTTCCAGTTTTTACTGTGGTGGTTTGATTCAACCGGGGATTTGTCGCGCCAAAACTGGGCGATCGCACCCGGTATTGCCAGACCTACAATTAGAATGACACCGAAAAAGATCAGGCTGTCAACGTTAATGGGTAAATTGGCAACCTTCAATGTAGCCAAAAGCGCCAGTGGAGCAACGATTGATAGCGTTCTTGACAAAAGAGCCGACGGATAAAGATTACCGCCCCAAAGCACTGATAAAACTGGTGAAGTAAGGGCTGGCGGAACCATCCAAAACAGCACCCACAAAACTTTGTACAGATCCGCTTCAGTCTGATACAAAAATCCAGAAAATATTAAAAATAGCCCAACTGCCCATCGCACTGCCATCCACCCGTAAACTAGATACTTCACAGTAGAGGTTACTTTGCGTTTACTCGCGGCAAAGTCAATGTCTAAGTAGGTATAAAACGTTGAGGCGGCAAGACACGCAACGATTATTGCTCGAAATAGGACTGACGGAATCCCTGCTTCTGAGGTGATGATTGCCCTTGCTAAGCTTCCCAGCAAGAAGGCGGTGGCATAGATCAAAATCGCCCACATAATTGAAAGATCGTTGATCTCTTTCCGCAGGGAAGCAGCACCGCCGGATTCCTTATCGCGAAACTTGACGAGATCCACACCGCTGAGAGCTTTACCGTTGGGTAGTTTCAGGTGTTTATAAGCAGTAGGCGGTAGACCGCTTAAATAAAGTGCTAGTGGCTCCAATACATATTGGTGGCACACTACTAGAACTGTTTCTCCCCGTTCCAAGTGCGGTACAATTTTGTCTTCGTAGAAACGGGCAGCGCGAGAATAAACTTGGGCAATCTTTTCGCCAGCCGGGGGTGCTTCGTTGTGCGAGTGCAACATTTCCTCGAAGCCTTCGTAGCCCAGTGCTAGACGCAGCAAATTTAGGTTGCGACCCGCAAAAATGCCAAAGGATTTCTCGCTAATTCGATGATCTATCTGAACGGGGGTATCGGACGACTTTAGTGCCTGACTTTCAGCAAGGGCGATTTCACAGGTTTGTCGTGCCCGTCTCATGTGGGAGACATATACTGCGTCAAACTTTGTACCTTTTTTCTTCAGGTCAACACCTGCGCGGCGTGCCTGCAATCGGCCAAAGGATGTGAGGTCAACATCCAGAACTCCTGCAAAAATGTTGCGTTCGTTACTGGTACTTTCACCGTGCCGAATAAAGTAGACACGTCCTAGCTGTTCTGCATTGAATTCTTTGTGTGAAGCCACAGAAGTTGTTGTGGCTGCATCCTGGAATTTACCTGTAACTTCGATCGATCGATCGATCGATTGTCGGTACTTTCTACCTGGTCATCTAAGTTTCTAGTGTTCATTATTTACTTTCACTACGCCTTAAACAGGATTTAGATTCTTTTCCAAAATTGAAGTTTCAGACTTTTAAGTTCAGACGAGTTAACGACCAAAGAACTCTGCTACGAAAGCAATGTCTTTGACCGTGCTGAGTATAGTCTGAGGCAAACTCCTCGGAGTGTAGCAACGCTCACTAATTGATCGGGAGCGATCGCACAACTGACAACAGGAAGAATACTTAAATCTTCAAGGGAGCGGGGGCAAAATTTTAAATGAAGAAAGTCCAGCTCGCTCTCGCCATCCCAAACCAACAGGTTCTTTAGATGGGCAGCAGCTTAACCTGTATCTAGCTTAGGACATAGATAGTGCATTAAACTAATAAGTTTTGTACAAAACCCGCCCTCTGACTTGGAGAAATATCCATTTTGGGCCTGCATGACAGCCAAAAAGATTGTGCTAGAATCCATCAATACGCAGTCGTAGGTTGGGCACGGGCCGAGAAGAGCAATCTTCTTGCAGTCTAGGGGAGGTTGTAGGTCAGCCACCATTTGGGTCTTCCCAGTTGAAAGCCATCCTGCAACATGAGCCTGGAATCTGCAACCGCAGCCGAGTGCGGCAGATAGGTTGGGAGTGTCGCGCTAGAATAAGCAGTACGAGTTAACACTCGAACACAAACGCTCGTTGTGCGAGCGTGACCTCGAAACGGGCACATAGCAGCAGGTGATGGGAATAAATCATGTTTGAACGCTTCACAGAAAAAGCAATAAAAGTAATCATGTTGGCCCAGGAAGAAGCTCGCCGCCTGGGTCACAACTTCGTAGGGACAGAACAGATCCTCCTGGGTCTGATCGGAGAAGGAACCGGGGTTGCAGCGAAAGTCCTCAAATCAATGGGCGTCAACCTGAAAGACGCGCGCATTGAAGTGGAAAAAATCATCGGGCGCGGTTCCGGCTTCGTAGCAGTCGAAATTCCGTTCACCCCCCGCGCCAAGCGGGTTCTAGAACTATCCCTAGAAGAAGCTCGCCAACTCGGACACAACTATATAGGTACTGAACACCTGCTGCTGGGCCTGATCCGCGAAGGTGAAGGAGTAGCGGCCAGAGTCTTAGAAAACCTGGGAGTAGACTTGTCGAAAGTCCGCACCCAAGTGATTCGGATGCTGGGAGAAACCGCAGAAGTCGCAGCCACCGGCGGCGGCGCCCGCACCAAAACCCCAACCCTGGATGAATTCGGCGCCAACCTGACTCAAATGGCGGTTGATGGCAAACTAGACCCAGTAGTCGGACGGCAAAAAGAAATCGAACGGGTAATTCAAATCCTCGGTCGCCGCACCAAAAATAACCCGGTGCTCATCGGCGAACCCGGAGTCGGTAAAACCGCGATCGCCGAAGGCCTGGCCCAGCGCATCGCTAACAACGACATCCCAGACATCCTCGAAGAAAAGCGCGTCGTCACCCTCGACATCGGCTTGCTGGTTGCCGGTACTAAATACCGGGGCGAATTTGAAGAACGCCTCAAAAAAATCATGGACGAAATCCGCACAGCGGGTAACGTGATTTTGGTGATTGACGAAGTGCACACTTTGATCGGTGCAGGTGCGGCTGAAGGGGCGATCGACGCGGCGAACATTCTCAAGCCGGCTCTGGCTAGAGGCGAACTCCAGTGTATCGGCGCTACAACTTTAGACGAGTACCGCAAGCACATCGAGCGCGATGCAGCCTTAGAACGGCGCTTCCAGCCCGTTATGGTCGGCGAACCGACTGTAGACGAGACGATCGAGATTCTCTTCGGTCTGCGGGAACGCTACGAACAGCACCACAAGCTGAAAATCTTGGACACGGCCCTGGAAGCCGCAGCCAAACTCTCTCACCGATACATCTCCGACCGCTTCCTCCCAGACAAAGCAATTGACTTGGTAGACGAAGCAGGTTCGAGAGTTCGCTTGATCAACTCCCAACTGCCCCCCGCAGCCAAAGAACTTGACAAAGAACTGCGCCAAGTCCTCAAAGATAAAGACGAAGCGGTGCGTTCTCAAGACTTTGACAAAGCCGGCGAATTGCGCGATCGAGAAATGACCATCAAAGCCGAAATTCGCGCTATTTCCCAAGCCAAAAAAACCGACTCGGCCCGCACCGGCGAAACAGACCCATCGCCAGTAGTCACCGAAGAAGATATCGCTCAAATCGTGGCAAGCTGGACGGGCGTACCGGTAAACAAACTGACCGAATCCGAATCCGAAAAGCTGCTGCACATGGAAGATACCTTGCACCAGCGCTTGATCGGACAGGAAGAAGCAGTGAAAGCCGTTTCCCGCGCCATCCGCCGCGCTCGCGTCGGCTTGAAAAATCCCAATCGCCCGATCGCCAGTTTCATCTTCTCCGGGCCTACCGGCGTCGGCAAAACCGAACTCACCAAAGCCCTAGCAGGCTACTTCTTCGGTTCCGAAGATGCGATGATTCGGCTGGATATGTCGGAGTACATGGAACGTCACACCGTCTCCAAACTCATCGGTTCCCCTCCCGGCTACGTCGGCTACAACGAAGGCGGCCAACTCACAGAAGCAGTCCGCCGCCGTCCTTACACCGTCGTGCTGTTCGACGAAATCGAAAAAGCCCACCCCGATGTCTTCAATATGCTGTTGCAAATATTGGAAGACGGCCGCTTAACAGATGCCAAAGGTCGCACCGTGGACTTCAAAAACACGCTGCTGATTATGACCTCAAACATCGGTTCTAAGGTGATTGAAAAAGGTGGCGGCGG
This sequence comes from Microcoleus sp. T3_D1, assembly GCF_036700405.1. Classification (NCBI taxonomy): domain Bacteria; kingdom Bacillati; phylum Cyanobacteriota; class Cyanophyceae; order Oscillatoriales; family Microcoleaceae; genus Microcoleus; species Microcoleus sp. T3_D1. The sequence continues at coordinate 12,770 of NZ_JAUBOV010000001.1, read as the reverse complement.
CCTCGGCTTCGAGTTCAGCGACAACCAAGCCGATGCTAATTACAACCGCATTCGTTCTTTGGTTAACGAAGAACTAAAAAACTACTTCCGCCCCGAATTCCTCAACCGACTCGACGAAATTATCGTCTTCCGCCAGTTGAACAGGGAAGAAGTCAAGGAAATCGCCGTCATCATGCTCAAAGAAGTGTTCAGCCGTTTGACAGAACAGGGAATCACCCTGGAAGTGACCGAAAAATTCAAAGAACGGCTGGTAGAAGAAGGCTACAACCCCAGCTACGGAGCCCGACCCCTGCGCCGCGCCATTATGCGCTTGTTGGAAGACAGTTTGGCTGAGGAAATCCTATCTGGCCGCATCAAAGACGGCGACACCGCTGTTGTTGATGTGGGTGAGGACGGAATTGTTAAGGTGCTGCAAGGTCAAAAGCGGGAATTGCTGCCCCAAGGCGTTGAGTAAGTTTGAGTAAGTGCGATCGCGAGTAAAGTTTTGAAATAACCAATCTCGCGATCGCAAACAACTCAAAATCCTCAAATAAAAAAGGTAGAGAATTTAAATTCTCTGCCTTTTTTATGAGTTAATATCAAGAGGAGAGTTATGACATAAATCTTTGATTGATAGGGAAACCACAGATGCAACGCAGATGCCTTTCAAGATACTTTACAAAGGCTTGCACTTCACGTCTAGTAATTAACAGCGACATACTTCAATGGTAAGCTGTACTGCATTTAAATTGTATATTTTGGGCGGGTTCGCGTCTCCAGCCAGCTCAGGCTTTGATTATTTCTAGAGATGCAATTTAAATGCTTAGCAAGCTTAATCAGATAATTAGTGGCAACTATATAGCGAGGACTTTCATGACATCTGAAAAAAAGAATTTGGGTACAGAAGTAGCAGAAAATCCGCCTGAAAGCTGGTGGCAGAAAGCGTGGAAGTCGCAGCGAGAAAATCTTCAAATAGTGATTATTGCTTTGAGTTTAGCAATAGTGATTCGAGCGTTGGTCGCCGAACCGCGCTACATACCCTCAGATTCTATGGTACCCACTCTGCACGTGGGCGATCGCGTCGTAGTCGAAAAAATCTCCTACTACCTCGAACCTCCAAAAACTGGCGACATCGTAGTATTTGCCCCGCCCGAACAGTTGCAAGAACAAGGCTTTACCCAAGACCAAGCATTCATCAAGCGGGTAATTGGCTTACCGGGTCAAACCGTCGCCGTTAAAAAAGGTTTAGTGTATCTCAACGACAAACCCCTGGTCGAAAAATATATTGCCGAACCTCCTAAATACCAGTGGGGGCCTTATCGCGTCCCAGAAAATGAATACTTTGTGATGGGAGACAACCGCAACAACAGCAACGACTCCAGCAGGTGGGGATTTTTACCTAAGCAGAATATCATCGGCCGCGCTGTAGTGCGGTTTTGGCCTCTAGAACGCATCGGGGAAGTTTGAATAAGTCATTAGTCATTAGTCATCAGTGATTAGTCATCAGTCATTAGTCATTAGTTATTGGTTATTGGTTGGTTGTTAGTTTGAATAACCAATAACCAATGCCCGATGCCCTGTTTGGCCGATGCCCTGTTTGGCCGATGCCCTGTTTGGCCGATGCCCTGTTTGGCCGATGCCCTGTTTGGCCCATGCCCCATTCCCATGCCTTATGCTGTACGGAAATTTCTACTTATTCTTGCGCCTTAAGGGGTAGGGACTTCCTCCGGCAACTGATAAAATAGTAGAAAAAGCAGCGGGATTTCTCGCCTAGATCAAAATTAGTAGAATATTAAAAAATTAGGAAAGCTATGGGATTTTTTGATTCAGAAATTGTTCAGCAAGAAGCCAAGCTGTTGTTTGAAGACTATCAATCTCTCATCAAACTAGGTGGCAATTACGGCAAATTCGATCGCGAAGGCAAGAAAATGTTCATCGCTCAGATGGAATCGATGATGGAACGCTACCGTATTTTTATGAAGCGCTTTGAGCTGTCTGAGGACTTCATGGCTCAGATGACTGTAGAGCAGTTAAAAACACAGCTCAATCAATTTGGGATCACGCCCCAGCAGATGTTCGATCAAATGAACTCAACGCTGGAGCGGATGAAATCTGAGCTGGAAAAACAATCCTAGTGAGCAGAAGGAAGAAGGAAGGCACAACACGGATTTTGACACGGATACACGGATTAATTATCGAGTGTGAGCCAGAAGCCAGAAGTCAATCGATTTTAGATTTTAGATTTTAGATTAAAGAATTGAAGCATTGACCCCACGCATAAATTCGGGGGGCAAGTTTCATCTGATACAGGTTTTTTATTTCACCGGTCCTGAGTCTGCTTTCGGAATGAATCACGTGGCGGGTATCCTGGATTCTTTCGGTCAGAGGAGAAATAATGGGTAATTTTGACACTCCCCACGGCCCAAGCCTGGGGATTCTCCAAGCTAAACTTGGAAGGGACAGGCAAAAGTCCCCCTAGACGCTCAAAACAATACCCGTATCAAAGATATTGCAATTGCGCTTACTTTTAGAATTTTTTTTACTTTCAGAGTCCATCGCACGAGCCAGATAGGTACGCTCCTCACCCTGCCATTATTCGCCCTTTAAGTATTCCGCATCAAAGGCGGATGTCTCCGTTGCCGGGATTTCTCCGCACGCTTGATGATTCTTCGCGTAGATGGTTATTCTTACTTGCTGTTTGAATTATATCAAAAACTGAAGGCGGTTGAAACCGCTACCGACTTATCCCCGTGTCTAAAGCCAGGGGCCCGGCGGGCTCGTTCTTCGGTCAACTGCCAACTGTCAACTGCCAACTGTCAATTGTCAACTGTCAAACACCAACTGCTAACTGCCAACCGTCAACTGACAACTGACAACTGACAACTGACTGATAATTAAGGCCGCTCAAAAGATGAAGCAGGTTTGAAACTTTCTGCGGGAACGCCTTCCAAAGCTTGGCTCATAAAATCGCGCCAAACAGGGGCGACAATCCCACCGCCAGTAGCACCGTAGCTCATCGGTCTATAATTGTCGTTGCCCATCCAAACAGCCACCGACAACTGCGGCACGTAACCCACAAACCAGATATCCCGTTCTGAGGAAGTTGTACCAGTTTTCCCAGCAGCCGGCCGGCCAATTTGAGCAGCCCTTGCCGTTCCGCTGGTAATTACCCCTTGCAGGGCGCTGTTGACAGATGCCGCCGCCCAGGAATTGAGAACTAATTTGGGTTTGGGCGTATTGTCGAGCAAGACGTTGCCGCTGCTGTCAGTGACTTGCACGATAAACGTGGTGTCAGAATGCCAGCCGTTGTTGGCGAAGGTAGCAAAAGATCCGGCCATTTCTAAAGGAGTGAGGTCAACGGCACCCAAGGGCAAAGAAATCACCGGTTCCATCGGACTTCTGATGCCGAGTACGCGGCAAATCTCAATCACTTTATTCAATCCGACTTCTTGGCCAAGCTTGACGGCGGGAATGTTGAGAGATACTTCCAAAGCTCTGCGGATGCTGACTGCACCGGAGAAGCCGCCACCATAGTTTTGAGGGTAGTAGTAGCCGTCGCCGTCGCGGTAGCCGACAGGGGAGTCGTAGACAACTGAATCCGGGCCGTATTTGCCGCTAGCAAAGGCAGCGTAGTAGATAAAAGGTTTAAAAGCAGATCCGGGCTGGCGACGTGCTTGAATGGCGCGGTTGAACTGACTCTTTTCGTAATCGACGCCGCCCACCATTGCTTTGACGAAGTGGGTGCGGGGATCTACGGCTGCTAGGGCAATTTGACCTTCCTCGCGATCGTAAAACAGCCCTTGGTAGTAAAGCCGATCGTGCCACGCTTTGACGGTTTCTTCGGCTATGCGCTGCATTTTGAGGTCGATCGTGGTTTGAACGCGCATTCCTCCCTTAACCACGGCATCTCGCCCGAAACGCCTCGTCAGTTCCTGGACTACGGCTTGTGTTACGTAAGGAACTTGAGATCCCCCAAAAGAGGTAATTTTGCCTAGCTTAATTTTTTCCTGGCGGGCAGCAGTCTCTTGGGCCGGCGTAATCCATTTAAGATCCTTCATGCGGCCTAAAACGAGGGCTTGCCGCTCTTTTGCCAACTTGTAATTGACGAAAGGACTGTATTCTTCGGGGGCAGAAATTAAGCCGGCCAGCATCGCTGCTTCTGCAAGAGTCAAATTACTTGCTGATTTGTTGAAATAGCTTCGAGAGGCTGTCTCTACGCCGTACAAGTTGTGACCTAAGTAGATTTGATTCAGGTATAGTTGCAGAATTTGGTCTTTGTTGAGAATTTGCTCTAAGCGGATAGACATTACCGCTTCAGCTACCTTGCGACTAAATTTTGACTGGGGAGAAAGAAACAGGTTCTTGACTAGCTGCATAGTCATAGTCGAGCCGCCTTCAACGGTTCTACCTTTCTCTAGGTTGACTATGAGAGCTCGGGCTATCCCGCCAGGGTTGATGCCTTTGTGGGTGAAAAAGTTGCTATCTTCGATCGCCAGAACAGCTCGTTTCAGGTTCGGGGAGATTTGGTTAAGGGGTACGACATCCCGGTTGGCTTCGTCGTGGATGCTGGCTAGCGGCTTGCCGTTGATGTCGTAAATGTGGGTAGTTTCTGTGGGAGAGTAGGTTTGCAAGATCCGAACATCTGGCAAATTGCGGAAGCTGATCGCTAAGCCAACCAGTCCACCAGCGACTACGGAACTGGCAAGCATTGTCATGCTGAGTATGGTTCCGGCGGTCACTTTACTGACTGACTGAACAAACTCGAATACGGGGGCTGAGTTTTCCGTGTTATTGCGGACTGCGTTGGTTGACACGTGGATTTCACTTCCTCACTCGATTTGGGGTTTAAGACTTTTAATTTTAGATGCGAACCCTAGAGACTGTCAGTCGATTTTAGATTTTAGATTTTAGATTTGAGATTTATTCCACAGATGAATCTGGGAGTTTGAACAAGAGTCTAAAATTTGGGGATCTCCACGACTGTTGTCGGGGGCTGGTATCCGTTTTTGGGCGGGGTCAGCTAATGAAAGCCGGTCAGCTTTGGGATTATAGTAGCTTGATAGTTATGTTTTTATGCGTCAACCAGTGAGTGTAACTAATTCTGCTGCACTTTGGCAAAATATGATGGACGATCGCTCCCCGATGATAACTCCTAACCTTTCAGCGCTTTACCGCGGCGTCAGCGAGATTTTTCCAGATCGACCTGATTCTAGCAACCCTGACGAAAATATAGCCCAACTGCTGGCAACAGTCGATCGACCCTTGCGCGTCAAACTGGGAATTGACCCGACAGGGAGTGACATTCACTTGGGACACAGCATTTGCGTCCGCAAGCTGCGGGCTTTTCAGGATGCCGGTCACACAGCCGTACTGCTGATCGGAGATTTTACCGCAAGAATTGGCGATCCGACAGGGAAGTCCGAGATGCGTAGCCAGTTGACTGCCGAACAAGTGGCGGAAAATGCCAAGACTTATTTAGACCAAGTGCGTCCGATTCTAGATTTTGACACGCCCGGACGTTTGGAAATTCGCTATAACTCCGAGTGGTTGTCGAAATTGGACTTGGCGAAGATTTTGGAACTGCTGAAGACGATGACGGTGCAGCAGATGCTGGCTAAAGAGGGATTTGATAACAGGATGCAGCAGGAAAATGCGATTTTCCTGCACGAGTTTCTGTACCCACTAATGCAGGGTTACGATTCGGTGGCTTTGGAGGCTGATGTGGAGTTGGGGGGAACCGACCAAAAGTTTAATATTGCGGTGGGGAGAGATTTGCAGCGACATTTTGGGATGAAACCGCAGTTTGGTTTGCTGATGCCGATTTTGATCGGGACTGACGGCGTGCAGAAGATGTCGAAGTCTTTGAACAATTATGTGGGTTTGTCGGAAGACCCGCTGACGATGTATTCTAAGTTGGAGAAAATTGCTGATAGTTCGATCGCCCAATATTTTGAACTATTGACAGATTTGCCACTTGATGAATTGCCAGAAAATCCGCGAGAAAAACAGAAACTTTTGGCTTTGGATGTGGTGCGCCAGTATCGGGGGAAGGAAGCGGCGGAACGCGCACAACAAGATGCAATTGCGCTGGTTAAAGGTGCTGCGGGACAAGCTGATGCTGTGGCGGAGTTTTCTTTGGCAAGTGTGCAGTTTCCGGCTAAGTTGTTTTATATTCTGAGTGCTAGCGGGCTTTGTAAAAGCAGCGGTGATGCGCGGAAGTTGATGCAGGGCGGCGGGGTGAAGTTGGAGGGCGATAAAGTTTCTGATGTTAATCTTACTTTTGAATCACCGGCTGAATTGGAAGGTAAGGTTTTGCAAGTCGGGAAAAATAAGTTTGTTCGATTGGTGTCTTGAATAGACATCTCCAATAATTATTGTGGAACAGGCATCTTGCCTGTTCAAAGCAGGCTTTTCTGGAGATGACTAATCTATTTTTTTAGTCGTAGATAAATACTGAAGATGAACGCTGATAATCGAATTATTGTTGCTTTGGATGTTTCGAGTCAAGAAGAGGCGATCGCACTCCTCGACAAATTGCCTGATGTATCTTTCTGGAAAGTCGGTTTAGAGCTATTCGTTAGCTGTGGCCCGGCAATTATTGCGATTCTGAAACAGCGGGAAAAGCGGATTTTTCTAGATTTGAAGTTTCACGATATCCCGAATACTGTGGCTGGCGCTTGTCGTGCTGCTGCTAAGTACAATGTGGATTTATTGACTATCCATTCTACTTGTGGTAAAGATGCTTTGAAAGCGGCACAGTTGGCTTTGACTGAAGGGGCCGCGGCTGTGGATAAACCGAGTCCTAAGTTGATTGCAATTACTCTATTGACGAGTTTGAATTCCCGACAGTTGGCTTTTGAGTTGAAAATACCTTTGGAGTTGCCGGAATTTGCTTTGCACATGGCATTGTTGGCTAAGGAAACTGGTTTAGCTGGTGCTGTTTGTTCTCCGCAAGAAGTGGAACAGTTAAGAATGAGTTGCGGGGATGATTTTGTGTTAGTGTGTCCCGGTGTGCGTCCGAAATGGGCCGATGGAGGCGATCAAAAACGATCGATGACTCCGAAGGCGGCTTTGAAAGCTGGTGCGGATTATCTGGTGATTGGGCGGCCGATTACTGCGGCGGATGATCCGGCGGCGGCTTTTGCGCGTATTTGTGAAGAGTTGGAGTAACAATATGAATGTTGTTTTTAACTCACATCTTGCACCATTCTCAAGAACAGGCTTTTCGGCCTGTTCCACAAGAAAATTCACTCTTTGTGGAACAGGCCGAAAAGCCTGTTCCTAAACAAGTAATTGAGAAGGGTGCAACATCTCAGTTTTAATAAAAACGTTTAAAGAAACCGGGTTTTTTGCCGAATCTACGCATCACAACCAACTATTCTGGAAAAAACCCGGTTTCTGGCCACCCGCGCGTCAGCCTTTAAAGAAACCGGGTTTTTTGCCGAATCTACGCATCACAACCAACTATTCTGGAAAAAACCCGGTTTCTAGCCACCCATGCGTCATTCCTCCAAGAAACCGGGTTTTTTACCGAATCTGCGCCTCACAACCCAGTATTCTCGTAAAAACCCGGTTTCTGGGCCCCATGCGTAAGCCCTAAAAAGAACTTAACCTTGCAGCTTACCGCCCAGATTTTCTCGGCGATGTACTGTCAGCCCGCGAACGACGGATCAGCACGCTCATCACCTGCTTCGGATTAGCCGCACGCTGTAGGGGACTCCAATCGCCCACTTCTGCAAATCCCAGTCGGTACAAAGTGAGTATGGTTTCCCTGACACCTTTGGGCGAACCGACAACCGTTAACAGCACCACTTCCTGTTCGCATACTGCTGCTGAGTCGTCATTTGGGCGAGCCGATGAGTTGTCGTCAGGCACGAATTCCTGTGACATAATATGTTCTCCTGGTTTTGGGTTTTCTAGAAAAACCCAAAAACCCAGCCGCCCCGCATTTCAAGACATAGCAGGGCGGCTACAGAGAATGTTAAGATTCTCGGAGCCTCCAGACTGCTGATTCCAGTTTGGCGGTTATGCTGTCCATTGCTGTTACCAGCAGCTTTGGGCAGTGCAACTAGATTTTTGGGCGACGCGGGCTGCCTCCTCTACAAGCAAGCAACCTCTCACTTCAAAGCGTAGCCGCAGATGGGGGCCGCCGTCAATCCATTTTGGATTTTAGATTTTGGATCTTAGATTTTGGATTTACTCGTTACCAGCGTCAGCGGCTGAAAACCAGTTAGTTGGGCCGAAATGCTAAAGTGAAAGTAATGTTGCTTTAGTACAACCATGTCCAAACGACTCACCATTGCCCAAGCACAGCAGCAGCTTCCCAACCTACCCCAAGAACTTATCAATGAGCCTATCATCATCACTCAAGATGGTGTTCCCGTTATGGCTGCAATGAGCTACACGCATTTGACTGAACTGTTAGAAACCTTAGATATTCTCACCGATACAGAATTCGTTACCAAATTGCGCCAAAGCATCACCCAAGCACGCCAAGGCAAAACTATTTCCTGGGAAAATGCCAAAGCAAAATTGGGACTATGAATCACGAAGAAAATGCGATCGAATATGAGATCCAGCTTACGCCACTGGCACTGGAAATGTTGGAGGCAGTCAATCGATTTTAGATTTTAGATTTTAGATTTTAGATTTTAGATTAAAGAATTGAAGCATTGACCCCACGGATAAATTCGGGGGGCAAGTTTCATCGGATACAGGTTTTTTATTTCTCCACAAATGAATCCGGGGGCTTGTATCCTGGATGCTTTCGGTCAAAGATCGACGAGAACAGGAAAAATTGCGCGATCGCATTGATCAACTAAAATTTGAACCACAAAAGCAAGGCAAAGCCCTTGTAGATAACCTATCAGGATTTCGCAGCATCCGAGCTGTTGGACAGCGCTATCGTATAGTTTATCAAGTGGAACAAGATCGAGTTCTAGTTGTTGTTGTGGGACTAGGGAGACGTAAAGATGGTGACAAAAAAGACATTTACACCATCTTAGAAAAACTGTTAGATCCGTGATTGTAACTTCTTATATCCGGCGTATTTAAGCCGAATATAGCAATCCTAAATCATTCATGTAAATTTGTAGGGGTAGTGCCCCCGTGCCTACCCCCTATTTGTAGGGGTAGTGCTACCCCTACTCCCCGTGCCTACCCCCTATCTATCGGGGCAACCACGGGGAGTAGGGGTCGGATTGCCCCTACAATAATTACGCGAATGATTTAGGGTTGCTATAAATATCATTTGTATGGACACAACAGTGTTGTGTCCTTTGCCTACGGTAATCTCACTCCTCGCTAACAGCCAAACCAGAAACCACAGGGGCGATCGCATTTAACTTCAACACAGGATGCTCCCCTTCCACCTGGCGGCAATTCCACTCATTCCTAAACAGCAAAACCGGCCTTCCCCAAGTATCTTTCACCGTCACCGTATTAAACAGCCGCCCAACTTTTTCCAGCGCCTCCCAACCGCCGTCAACCCAACGAGCTACACTGTAAGGCAACATATCGATCGTCGTTTCCACATTATATTCCGACTGCATTCTGAACTGCACCACCTCAAATTGCAACTGTCCGACAGCAGCCAAAATTGGCTCGCGTTTCGACTCATCAACCGAGTACATAATTTGCACTGCGCCTTCTTCCTGCAACTCAGAAACGCCTTTGCGGAACTGCTTAAACTTAGAAGGATTGGGATTTCTCAAAAAAGCAAAAAGTTCGGGAGAAAAACAGGGAATCCCTTCATATTCCAGTTTTTGGCCGGTGTAAATAGTATCGCCGATCGCAAATACCCCCGGATTGTTCAAACCGATCACATCGCCCGGATACGCAACCTCGATCGACTCCCGATCCTGAGCAAATAACTTTTGAGGCCTTGACAAACGCACCGTTTTACCACTGCGAGCGTGAGTCACGTTCATGTCCTTTTCAAACTTGCCTGTACAAACCCGAATAAACGCCACCCGATCGCGGTGTCTTGGGTCCATATTCGCTTGCAATTTAAACACAAACCCGGTAAAATCTTCATAAGTTGGCGGCAAATCTCCGGCGCTGCTCTTGCGGGCGATCGGCTTCATAGCGTAATCTAAAAACGCATCTAAAAACAGTTCGACCCCAAAATTGCTCATCGCGCTGCCAAAGAAAACTGGCGTCATTTTTCCAGCCCGAACCAAGTCTAAATCCAGTTCAGTGCCTAACTCATCAAGCAGTTCTAACTCTTCTTTGAGCTGATAGTAAAGGTCTTGTTCCAACAAATCTTCAATGCGCGGATCGCCCAATTCAATGACGGTATCAACAGCAGCGCGAGAACCGTGTTTAGTCCGCTCGAATAAGTGAATTTTGCGCGCCCTACGATCGAAAACACCTTTAAAGCGATCGCCCGTACCTATGGGCCAATTTACCGGATAAGTCTGCAACCCCAATTCCTTCTCAATTTCGTCCAACAAATCCAAAGGTTCTCTGCTAGGGCGATCGAGCTTATTAAAGAAAGTAAAAATAGGCAAACTTCGCAGCTTACAAACTTCAAATAACTTCCGAGTTTGCGGTTCCAAACCCTTAGCAGCATCCTCAAGCATCACCGCATTGTCCGCCGCCGCCAGAGTTCGATAAGTATCTTCGCTAAAATCTTGGTGTCCCGGAGTATCGAGCAGATTAATGTGATATTTTTTATACTCAAACTGCAAAACAGTAGAAGTAATAGAAATTCCCCGCTGCTGTTCCATCGCCATCCAGTCAGAGGTAGCGTGTCGCTGAGCCCGCCGCGCTTTCACAGAACCTGCTTCGTGAATTGCACCTCCGTACAGCAGCAGCTTTTCTGTCAAAGTAGTTTTTCCCGCGTCAGGGTGCGAGATAATAGCAAAGTTGCGCCGGCGCTCAACAGCAGTTAGCAGTTCAGTTTCGAGTTCTGTTGTCATCAAAAAAAATCCGTAAGTGGGAACTCAGTCCCTTTAGGGCTGAGAGGGAAACGGCTCGGCGGTTTCAACCGCCGTGAATCTTTCCATTACACGGGGATTGCTTAATTCGGTGTACTTTTGTAATGTACTTTCAGTGGGACAATTACCACCTCAAACCTCGCAACCCGCTCACGCATAATGTTTGCTCTTTCGAGCCTCCCTTTCGGGGTAATGTTCGCCTCGCCAAGGTTATAAGAGCTTGTTAGGCTTGCAACACTGTTTCAGTGACCTTAAAACTGTTTAATTGCAAGCGACAGAGCAGGGAACTGGCGGATCATTCGCCTGGTGTCGTGACTCAAATAACGTAGTCAATTAAGACTTAGGCTGGTCAGTACAGCTTGCTTGATTACTCTTACAAGCTCAGTCCCTTTAGGGCTGGGTTACTGACCACAATTAGGTAGGGGAATCATCACCCGATCGCCATTATAGCCTGTGCTACAGTTGCTATTAAAGGTAAAATTATCAATAAAGTCAAGGAAGAAATTTAGTATGTACGACTCAGACAAGCGGAAGCTTCTATCACTGGTGTGCCACGGGGCGATTTTTTTCAGCACGTTACTGTTCTCGATCGGAGCGCCGATCGCTGTATTGTTAGTATCAGATGACCCCGTTGTCAAAGAAAACGCCACAGAAGCAATCAATTTTCACCTTAATGTATGGGTGTACAGCACCGTGATTATGGTGTTAACTGTCGTCACTTTCGGTCTTGCTGGCTTTATCCTAGTGCCCCTAGGTTATCTGCTGCACTGGGGACTGACAATAATGGCTATCCTCCAGGTTTTGCAAAATCCTAACCTACCTTACCGCTACCCTTTTATTTTCCGAATAGTTTAGACAGCAAATCGCGCTTCACCATCGATTTCAAAAACCCGATTTCTTCAAGAAGAAACCGGGTTTTTAATTGTTTTATAACTCACATTTGTTACCCCCAACTGGCAAATACACCGCTTAAGTGACAAAGAGGGTTGATTCTCGGAGACAAGATTCAGTAAAAAAACTTAAAACTTTGTGAAACTAAGCATCATCCAGTTGGGGCTTCCTGAAAATTTACCTAACATCATGAGTGAAATATTCTTAATCCATAAAAATTCAAAAATTAGAGCACAATCAACTATTAATTATGCTGTTTTCGCCCTGTTGCAGCGCTGTTGTGAACGCTAAGTCGATCTTCCATTGATGCCGTTTCCCAAACTATGCTACCGCCTTTGGGTTATTTCGCAGAGTTAAGGCGGATGTTCGATCGCTCCGAACCATCGTTTTTGCTTCTTCTGTGCTATTTTTGCATCGGGCGATCGATCTATTGAAATTTTCCACAAATTCTATCTCTAGCAGGTGTCTTAAAACTTAATACAATATTTTTCCAATAAAAATCCCGCTCTTGTGGAACGGGAAAGCCATCAGGGTGCATCTATATATATGTAACTATAACTCATGGGGGGTATAACCCCTCGTAGCTTTATCAAATCTTTACAATCAACAAATTTTTGTAAAGATTGAGGTTTTTATTTGACGGATCGGCCGTTTTATGAAATTAAAATGGAAAATGCTGACATTTATAACATCCAGTGAGTTTCCCAGGACAATTGCGATTAAACTAGGATGGCGCTGTTTCTTCACCTTAATTCTCGAAATATCAATAATGTGCGATCGCCTGGTTAGCCTGTTTGGGATTGAAAACTAAAAATTCAGTAGAGTGCGTCAGCAATTAGCTAATCAAGCAGAGAAAAAATAACGCGCTGCTGACGCACCTTACTAAGGAATGAGAATTAAATAACTTCCACAAGTTTGTGGGATGGGGAGCATCTCAGTTTTGCATTTACAGTGCGAGCG
>NZ_JAUBOV010000033.1:6817-75812 GCF_036700405.1 Microcoleus sp. T3_D1 | reverse complement strand
AGCGTCCCCGCTCGCGTATTGTACAATACGCGAGCGGGGACGCTCGCACTGTAAATGCAAAACTGAGATGCTCCCCTACAAACCCTCAACTGGACTGCGGTGTCCTTACACCCGTCTGCTCTCTTTCATCGGCTTAAAAACTTCTATATCGACGCTCCAGAATTAACTACATCGATAATTAAGAAATGCTATGGAAGCTCGAGAATTTTACGAACAAGGATTCGACCTCGGTCGCAGGGGGCTGTACGAGGAAGCAGTTGCAGCTTTTACTCAAGCAATAAATCTCAATCCTGACTTTGTAGAAGCTTACATGATTCGTGCTACTGCTCGAAGTGGAACAGGAGATTTACAGGGGGGAATTGAAGATTTGGAGAAAGCTATGGATATCTACAGGGCTAGAGGACAATCGCAAATAGCTGATATGCTTTTAGTCCCCTGGAGTGCGCTGCACAATGAAATTAGGTTTAAGGACTAAAATCCTTACTACAAACTAAAGTTCACTCACACAAAGCAGCCGCGTGAAATTGAATATGATCCTCCATAAAACTAGCTATAAAATAATAGCTATGATCGTAACCTTCCTGCATCCTTAAAGTTAGTGGCTGTCCCGCTTTTGCACAAGCCTCCGCGAACACTTCCGGCAACAACTGCCCATCAGCAAGAAACGAATCCGCCGTGCCACAGTCAATCAGAATTGGACGGTTGTATTGCGCTGCAACTACCAATTCGCTAGCATCCCAAGCCCTCCAGATATCTTTGTCGCCACCGAGGTAGTTTGCAAAAGCTTTTTGTCCCCAAGGGCAGCGCATTGGCGCGGAAATAGGCGCAAAAGCGGAAACTGAAAGATAGCGAGATCCATTTTTCAACGCGCAAATTAAAGCCCCGTGTCCGCCCATCGAATGACCAAAAATTCCCTGTTTTTCCGGTATAGTTGGAAAATTTTCGGCGATTAAATTCGGCAATTCATCAACCACATAACTGTACATCCGATAGTGAGCATTCCAAGGTGCGGCTGTCGCATCAACATAAAAACCCGCACCACTTCCTAAATCCCAATCGTCATCTTCGCCGGGGATGCCAGTATTGCGCGGGCTAGTGTCGGGCGCAACCAGCATTAACCCGTATTTTGCCGCAAATTGTTGCGCCCCCGCTTTTGCCATAAAGTTCTCTTCTGTGCAGGTTAAACCTGATAGAAAATACAAAACTGGTACGGGTTGAGATAAAGCTTGCGGCGGCTGATAAACTGCGAATTTCATCTCGCTGTTGCAAGCGGAGGATTGATGGCTGTAAAAGCCGAGTTTGCCACCGAAACTTTTCTGTTCTTTGTGCAGTTTTAGGGATTCTGATATCATGTTAATTCTATTTCATTTTTGAAGTCGATTTTTTTTAACCGCAGAGGGCGCAGAGGGCGCAGAGGAAGAGAGAAGAGAGAAAGATTTTTGTTCAAAATGTTAAAACTGTGCGAATTGATTCACCTTTGTGCATCAAATCAAAGGCTTCATTGATTTTGTCGATCGGCATTACCTGAGTTACCAGACTGTCAATATCAATTTTACCGTCCATGTACCAATCAACAATCTTAGGAACATCAGTTCTGCCTTTTGCGCCGCCAAAAGCCGTGCCTTTCCAAACCCTGCCAGTTACTAGCTGAAACGGGCGGGTGCTAATTTCTTGACCGGCTCCCGCTACCCCGACAATTACGCTCACGCCCCAACCTTTGTGGCAGCATTCTAAAGCTTGGCGCATCACATTAATGTTGCCGATACATTCAAAACTGTAATCAGCTCCGCCTTTGGTTAAATCTACCAAATAAGGCACTAAATCGCCTTCCACTTCGCGAGGATTGACAAAGTGAGTCATGCCGAATTTTTCCGCCATCTCTCGCTTGTTGGGATTCAAGTCTACGCCGACAATCATGTTAGCTCCCACCATGCGAGCCGCTTGAATTACATTCAAACCCACGCCGCCCAAACCGAAAACTACCACATTAGAACCAGGCTCTACTTTCGCAGTATTAATGACAGCGCCGATGCCAGTTGTTACGCCGCAGCCGATCAAACAAACTTTATCAAAAGGAGCATCTTCGCGAATTTTTGCTACCGCAATTTCTGGCAATACTGTATAATTAGCAAAGGTAGAAGTTCCCATGTAATGGTATAGTTTCTGTCCGTCTATGGAAAACCTGCTCGTGCCGTCGGGCATCACTCCCTGGCCTTGAGTTACGCGAATTGCTTGACAGAGGTTAGTTTTTCGGCTCAAACAATATTCGCAGTTGCGACATTCGGGAATGTATAGAGGAATTACCCGATCGCCCACTTTGACACTCGTGACTCCCGGCCCAACTTCTGCGACTATCCCGGCTCCCTCGTGGCCTAAGATAGCAGGAAACAAGCCTTCAGGATCGGCACCGGAAAGAGTGTAAGCATCAGTGTGACAAACACCCGTGGCTTTAATTTCCACCAGCACCTCTCCAGCCTGCGGCCCCTCCAGATCCACCGTTTCAATGCTCAAAGGTTGGCCGGCACTGCGAGCAACTGCTGCTTTTACTTTCATGCTTTCTCCCTGCGATCTATTTGTCAATTCACCAGTCAATATGTATTGTATTACTTAATGTCAAACTTGGAGCAAATCTATGACAAAATTAATTGTAATTACCGGAGTCAGTCGCGGTCTCGGTCTTGCCATGACCGAAAAGTTTATGGAATTGGGACATACAGTTTTGGGATGCGCCCGTTCTTCCGAAGCGGTGGAAAAACTCAACCAAAAATATAGTGCGCCCCACCATTTTACTTGTTTGGATGTCACCAACGACGATCGCGTAAAAGCTTGGGCAACAGAAATGCTGGCAAAAAATGCTCCCCCAGATTTGTTAATTAATAATGCAGGTGTAGCTAATCATCTCGCGCCTCTTTGGAAGGTCAGCAACGAAGAATTTTCGCAGGTAATTGATGTTAACATTAAAGGTACTGCTAATGTAATTCGCCACTTTGTCCCGGCAATGATTGCTCGAAAAAGCGGCATAATTGTCAACTTTAGTTCGGGTTGGGGAAGGTCAACTTCGCCGGAAGTCGCGCCCTATTGCGCTTCCAAGTGGGCAATAGAAGGACTTACGCGATCGCTCGCTCAAGAATTGCCCGCAGGTATGGCAGCAGTTCCTGTAAATCCGGGGATAATTCACACAGATATGCTGGACATTTGTTTCGGAGAAGATGCGGCAAATTACCCGTCAGTCAAAGCATGGGTGCAAAAAGCAGTTCCTTTCTTACTAAAATTAAAAGCTTCCGATAACGGAATGCCGCTGACTGTTCCGGGATAATACAGCAACCCTTACAACATTTGCGAACCTCTCTCCTTTCTTCTCCTCTGCGCCCTCTGCGCTCTCTGCGGTTCATAAAAAAATCTCAAAAATGAAATAAAATTGCTATATTCCCAAATCACAACTCTTTCCCCAAATAGCCACAGTGAACTTGCCGCTAACATCCCCCTCGCAAACCGAAACCCGCAAAGCAGACCACCTGCGGATTTGCCTCGAAGAAGACGTACAATTTCGCGAAACTACCAGCGGCCTCGAACGCTACCGTTTTGAACACTGCTGTTTGCCAGAACTCGATCGCACCCAAATCGATTTAACCTCCACATTCCTCGGCAAAAAATTAGCCGTTCCCCTGCTAATTTCCTCGATGACCGGTGGCACAGAATTAGCCCAGACAATCAATTATCGCCTCGCCGATGTCGCTCAAGAATACAAACTAGCAATGGGAGTCGGTTCCCAGCGAATTGTTGTAGAAAATCCTCAACTGGCGGCTACATTTGCCGTCCGCCGCCGCGCTCCCGATATTCTGCTATTTGCCAATATCGGAGCCGTTCAATTAAACTACAATTACGGTTTGGAAGAGTGCCAAAAAATTGTTGATATTCTCGAAGCAGACGCACTAATTTTGCACCTCAATCCGCTGCAAGAGTGCGTCCAAACCGAAGGCGATACTAACTTTAAAGGACTGCTAGATAAAATTGCCAAATTGTGCGATAAATTACCAGTACCAGTTATTGCTAAAGAAGTCGGCAACGGTATTTCAGGAAAAATGGCAAAGAAATTGCTCGCCGCCGGGGTAGGTGCGATCGACATTGCCGGGGCCGGAGGCACTTCTTGGGCCAAAATAGAAGGAGAGCGAGCTAAAGATAGCAAGCAGCGCAGGTTGGGCGCAACCTTTGCCGACTGGGGAATACCGACAGCCGAGTGCATTGTCAGCACCCGCGCCGCAGCGCCGGATGTTCCTCTGATTGCCTCTGGAGGCTTGCAAAACGGGTTGGATGCAGCGAAGGCGATCGCCCTTGGCGCGGATATTGCGGGACTGGCGCGGCCGTTTCTACAAGCCGCAGCGGAATCGGAATCAGCCGCAGCCCTTCTAGCTGAGGTGTTAATTGCAGAAATCGCCACCGTAATGTTCTGTACGGGCTGCGGTAACTTGGATGAGTTAAAACATTCTGGGGTTTTGGAAAGGTTAAGATAGAAGGATGTCAGTTGGCAGTTGGCAGTTGGCAGTTGTTAGTTGGCAGTTGGCAGTTGTTAGTTGGCATTAGTCAACAGTCAACAGTTAACAGTTAACAGTTAACAGTCAACAGTCAACAGTTAACAATTACCATTTTTCTAATGAAAGATTTCCTAAAATATACCTGTGCAAGTTTACTGGGAACCTTCCTAGGACTGTTGCTGCTGGGCAGTATCGGATTGGGGGGACTGGTACTGCTAATTGCTATGGCGGCATCGTCGTCCAAAGATTCGGGCCCGCAAGTTAAAGATAAGTCTGTATTGGTATTAGACCTTTCTTTAAATATCACCGACAGCAAACCGAGCCGTAGCACTGGCGCGGCGATTGAAGAAGTGCTTTCGGAAGATTCCGGCGATACAGTAACGCTGCGGACTGTTTTAGACACGATCGAATATGCGAAAAAAGACCCGAAAATCGTTGGCCTTTATCTTGAAGGCAGCTCAAATTCGAGCAGCAGCGGGTTTGCCAATCTCAAAGAAGTTCGAGGGGCATTGCAGCGTTTCCGAGATGCCAAAAAACCCATTTTTGCTTACCAAATGGACTGGAATGAACGAGATTATTACCTCGGTTCCGTTGCTAATACAATTGCAGTCAATCCTTACGGCGCTTTGGAACTCAACGGTTTTAGTAGTCAGGCAATGTTTTTCACCGGTGCTTTGGAGAAATACGGCCTGGGAGTGCAAGTGACTCGCGTCGGGAAATACAAGTCAGCCGTTGAGCCGTTTTTGCTCACAAAAATGAGTCCCGAAAATCGCCAGCAAACTCAAAAGTTGCTCGGAGATATGTGGGGAGAATACCTGCAAACTGTCGCCCCGAGTCGAAAAGTGACTGTTCCGCAACTGCAAGCGCTTGCAGATAATGGCGGAACTTTGATGGCTGACGAAGCTCTCAAAAACAAGTTAGTTGATAAAGTTGTATACTTTGACGAAATATCAACCGAACTCAAAAAACTCACAGGAACAGATGGCCAAAACAAATCTTTCAAGCAAATTAGTTTGAAAAACTACGCGAAAATTGCTGAGGATAAAAACTCAACTCACGCTGACAAGAAAAACCAAGTTGCTATACTTTACGCTGAAGGAGAGATTGTAGACGGCGAAGGGGGCCCGACTCAAGTAGGAGGCGATCGCATCGCTCAAGCAATGCGGAAAATCCGAGAAGATGACGACGTAAAAGCAGTAGTTTTGCGCGTCAACAGTCCCGGAGGCAGCGCGACGGCGGCCGAAGTAATTGGGCGCGAAGTGATGCTGACGGGGAAAAAGAAACCAGTTATTGTTTCAATGGGCAATTTAGCCGCATCCGGTGGCTATTGGATTTCGATGGGTTCCAACCGCATTTTTGCCGAACCCAATACGATTACTGGTTCGATCGGCGTTTTTGGAATGCTGTTTAACGCCGAAAAGTTGGCTGCTAACAACGGCATAACTTGGGACGTGGTAAAAACCGCCCGGTTTGCGGATACTAGCACGGTTTCCCGTCCGAAAAATCCTCAAGAATTGGCGAATATTCAGAGGGTAGTCGATCGCATTTACGATCGATTTATTACTAAAGTCGCCAACTCCCGCAAACTGCCGAAAAACAAGGTACAAGAAATTGCTCAAGGCAGAGTGTGGTCTGGTACGGCCGCGAAACAGTTGGGTTTAGTCGATGAAATTGGCGGGCTTGAAGATGCTGTCAGAGAGGCGGCAAAGCAAGCTAAACTCGGCGACGATTGGAAGGTGGAAGAATATCCCAAACGCCGCAGTTTGGAGGAGCGAATTTTGGAAAAAATTTCCGGCGTTCACGTTTTGAAACCAGCCGCCAAACTCGACCCGCTAACGGCCGAATTTAAGAAAATGCAAGATGAATTGGCTGCGATCAAGTCGATGAACGACCCGCAGGGGGTTTATGTTCGCTTGCCTTTCAATTTGCGGATTGATTAATTAATTAATACCCAATCCGGGATTTTTACCCCTTTATTCTTCAGTTCCCCTCTGTTCGCACTGAGATGTTGCACCATTCGTGTGGAAGCCTTTTGCGGGCGGGCAGGATGCCCAACCCCTACTCCCCACAAGAAAAATCGGTCTTTGTGGAACAGGCCGGAAAGCCTGTTCTTGAGAATGGTGCAAGATGTGAGTTCGGACAAAAGTTTTGCTCTTGAACCGTTTTAAACGCTGAGTCTGATAGGGGTTTTTAACGCGGATTTGGGCTCAGCAGGCTGAGGCACCCTACTAACAACTGAAAAACCCGGTTTCTGGAAGAAACCGGGTTTATGAATACCCTAAAAGTCGATCGACTGGGAATTGGCAATATTTATTATGCTGCACGCTGAGTTAACAATCCCCAGACGAAAAGTAGAACGAGCGCACCTATGACTGCAAAAGCTATGCTGGGAATACTCAATGCTCCGACAGAAGCTCCGCCGCTCCCCCCCAAAAACATGTTACCTAGATAACCTCCCACTAGGGCGCCCAAAATTCCTAAACCTGTTGTTGCCAGAAAACCGCCACCTTGAGTTCCCGGATAAATGGCTTTGGCGATCGCACCGGCAATCAGTCCTAAAACGATCCAAGCAATAATATTGCCCATGTCTCTTTCTCCTGAATACTTAAACTTTTCTCGTCCCTTGTCTTATGTTCTTAGAATAACAACCGCTATCGGGCCCTTACCTCTACCGCAGGGAGGAACCGAAAGTGGTAGGATTTCTCATGAATCGTCCGATTTTGAGGCTGTTTAATATCTCAAAAGAGTTAACCCGATTTTTCTAGGGAAGAAAGGTACTTATGCTCAAACCAAAAGGGAAATAGGAGAATCTTTTCTGGAACTTTTTGTGTTTTGGTGGTTAAAAAAATTACAATATTTCTGTGAAATGAGGAAAGTTTGCGCCCGATGAATCTGACTCTGTGCATGATTGTGAAGAATGAAGAGGCAACACTGTCGCGGACTTTGGACAGCGTTAAGGGTGTTGTTGACGAAATGGTGGTGGTGGATACGGGATCGGGCGATCGCACCCGTGAAATTGCCAGAGAATCCGGGGCGAGGGTTTATGACTTTGAATGGTGCGACGACTTCGCAGCGGCGCGCAATGAGTGTCTGAAGCACGCCCAGGGCGACTGGATTTTGGTATTAGATGCCGATGAGGTTTTGGTACCGGAGATTCTACCTCAAATCAAGCAGGCCATTGCGAGCGATCGGCTGCTCCTAATCAACCTCATCCGTCAAGAAATCGGTGCCTCTCAATCTCCCTATTCCCTAGTGTCGCGCTTGTTTCGCAATCGCCTCGATATCCGCTTTTCTCGCCCTTACCACGCAATGGTAGACGACAGCGTGGCTGAGATTTTGCACAGGGAACCAAAATGGACAATAGCTTCTCTCCCCGATGTGGCGATTTTGCACTCTGGTTATCAAAAAGATGCGATCGCAGCCAAAGGTAAATTCCAAAAAGCTCAAGCAGCAATGGAACGCTATATAGCTTATTATCCCAACGATGCTTATGCTTGTAGCAAATTAGGCGCTTTGTATGTAGAAACCGGGCAAATCGGGCGGGGAATTAATTTATTAACCAAAGGCTTGACTGCGGAGGCCATTAATGATTCTATTCTTTACGAACTCAACTATCATTTGGGAATTGCTTATCGCCAGCAGCAGCAGTTTGCCAAAGCAAAAGAACACTATCAAGCGGCAATTAATACAGATGTGTTCCCGCCGCTCAAGTTGGGCGCTTACAATAATTTGGGCAATTTGCTCAAAGATGAAGGAGATTTGAAATCTGCTGAAAAAGCTTACAAAGCAGCTTTGAAAATAGACCCCAATTTTGCAGTAGGTCACTACAATTTAGGGCTGACGCTGAAGGCCGCCGGAAATTTAGCAGATGCGATCGCCTATTACCGACAAGCCATTAAAATCGATCCAGAACACGCGGAAGCTCATCAAAACTTGGGAGTAGCCTTGCTCAAAATTGGCAAAATGCCAGAAAGTTTAGCAGAATTCAAAAGAGCGATCGCCCTTCACGAACAGCGCCGCCCCTTTGAAGCAGAACGCCTGCGCCGGGGTCTGCAAGAAATGGGTTTGATCTAAACTTGTTACCCAATAATTTGTAGGGGCAATCCGACCCCTACTCCCCGTGGTTGCCCCTCTTGTTACCAAATAATTTGTAGGGGCAATCCGACCCCTACTCCCCGTGGTTGCCCCTCGAACCGGACGGGGTAAGCACGGGGGCATTACCCCTACAAACTGTAAAAATTACCAGCAAAATCAAGCAATTATCTCTACTTTGCCGCTATCCAAATCGTAGCGGCCCCCAACAACTTTAAGCTTGCCCGCTTTGACTGCTTTAGCTAAAATAGGCGAGGAGGATTGTAACTTATTTACATTCATTTTCACGTTAGCTCTGACTGCGTTATCCCAGGCATCGCCTTTTTGACCTTTGGTCGAATCAACTGCAGGTTTAATCGCCGCCACCAAAGTGCTAATGTGACCCGGAACAGCTTTACCATCTAAAGCTGCTTTGACAGCACCGCAGCGTTCGTGACCCAGAATTACTAATAGTGGCACGCCTAATTCTAAGGCGGCATATTCTATATTACCGAGAACCACATCGTCGAGAAAATTGCCAGCTACTCGGATATCAAATAAATCCCCCAATCCTTGGTCGAAAATAATTTCGGGAGTAACCCTCGAATCAGAACAAGCCAGGATGGTTGCAAACGGATGTTGACTCTTTGCTACTTCTACAACTCGCGATCGAGCTTGGTCGGGAAATGTCCGTTTTTGCTGAATGTAGCGTTGATTCCCCGCCATCAATTTCTTGAGAGCACTGTTAGGAGTAATGTCAGTAGGAGTAATGCCAGAGATTGCCTCTGCCTTTGCTGCTTCGGCTTGTAAAAACGCAGGTGCCAAGCTTGCCGCCAGCATCCCTGCACCAGCCCTCAACATTAAATTGCGTCGCGAAATCATGCTTCTACTTCCGCTTTCATTCATTGTTTGTAACTCGGTTCAATTTTTTCTATTTATACCCTAAGATATACCACAAGCTCAGTCAGACTTCTTTTATTTTTCTGTACAAGGTGCTCCGGCACAATGTAAACTTCAAAAAAGTGGCTTATTTTTATTTCATTCAAATTTTATTTAGTAAAGTTCACTTCCGTCATCCTTCTACCGGCAGGGGATGCTAGAATGTATCTAAAACGACAATTATTTATCAATGGCTCGAAATGTCCTACGTCGCCAGCATTCATATCTATCCGGTCAAGTCCCTTGACGGCATAGCAGTCAGTCAAGCAACTCTTCTAGCCAGCGGAGCTCTAGAAGGCGATCGCTCTTTTGCAATCTGCGATGCAGCAGGAGAATTGGTTAACACTAAGCACAACAGCGGAGTCCGTTTTCTACGCTTATCCTTTGACATCAAAAAAAGAATTGCCGGTCTGAAAATTCAAGGCACCGAACAAGAAATATTTTTTCATGTAGATAGAGAACGCTTGGCAATAGAATGTTGGTTGAGCAACTACTTCGGTTTCCCTGTCAAATTAATTGAAAACTTGCTGACAGGTTTTCCCCACCATACCGCTGCACCAGGGCCAAGCATTATCAGTACCGAAACAATTGCCGAAGTTGCATCTTGGTTTCCGAGAGTTTGCGTTAACGAGATGCGCCATCGCTTGCGAGCTAATATTGAAATAGGAGATGTCCCAGCTTTTTGGGAAGACCAACTTTTCCCACAAGCCGATGAAATTGTGAGGTTTAAAATAGGGACTGTAATATTTGAAGCTATTAATCCCGCTCCGCCATCTATCCTATCTACGCGAAATTATGGGGCGAAAGCAGGCGATCCCAATTTTAAAAATATACTAACAGCCAAGCAGAAGGAAATTATGCCTGACTTGGTAAAAAAAGGGCATTTAAATCACTTTAGTCGGCTGATAGTTAACACGCGACTCGCACCTCAAGCACCAGAAAAAATATTACACATAGGAGACGAAGTTGACATTCTCCGCGTCAACAACTCTCTATTGAATACCATTTCTGATTAGTTGTAGGTTACGAATCCGATCGAGCCGGCGGCAACTCCAAAGTAAGTTGACCCAAAACACCAGTTCTAAAATCGTTTAACATCTGTCTCGCCGTTCGTTCGACATCTCCTTTATACCTGTCTTTTGCTACCTCGTGCAGATAATCTTCACCATTACTAGAGGCTGCATCTAATTTATACCTGGATTTAAAACCAGATAGTGATATCAACGTGTCATCAGCGGCCTCCAGCCCTTGGAGCAAATCTACCATAGCTGCTGCTACTACCTGATTGTCGTAAGCTGCTTCGCCAATATCTTCGCAAATAGCTAATTTTATGGCATTTTCTTGATTGTTAATTCGGGTTGGGATCACTCCGGGGGCGTCTAATAATTCAATTTCGTCAGAAATGCGAATCCATCGCAGCGATTTAGTTACTCCAGCTCTGCGGGCACTGTCCACCACTCTCCGCCCTAACAGCCGATTAATTAAAGCAGATTTTCCCACATTGGGAAATCCCATTACCACTGCCCGGACTGGACGGGGCAGCATACCTCGATCGAACCTTCTTTTATTTAGCTGCACCCCAGCATTCTGCACCGCATCCGCCACAGCGTCTACTCCGTGACCGTGCTCGGCATTAGTAAAATACGCAGTTTCCCCCTGGGCCTCAAACCATGTTTCCCACGCCTCGCGCGATCGAGGCGTAATCATATCCATGCGGTTGACGACCAATACTCGCGGCTTGCCGCCCACCCAACTCGGCATTTGGGGGTGATAAGTAGCCAATGGAATGCGGGCATCTCGGACTTCGAGCACCACATCTACCCGCTTTAGCTGTTCTTTTAATGCCCGTTCAGCTTTGGCAATGTGACCGGGATACCAGTGAATTTTCATTAGTTATTAGTTATTAGTCATTAGTCAGCAGTCATTAGTCAGCAGTCATTAGTCAGCAGTCATTAGTCATTAGTCATTAGTTGCTGTGTCAGGGCGGGTTTACGCATACCCTGGATTTACATAATAGATACGGGTGAACCCGCCCCTACAGAATCTACGTTTATTTAGTCGGACACGATATAACACGTGACTAATGACTAATGACTAATAACTAATGACTAATAACTAAGGCACAATCAAAACTGCACAAGGAGACAGATTGATCACCCGATTGGTAACGCTGTCAGACGCCCCATCATCGGTTAAACCCATCCCCCGACAGCCCATCACAATCAAATCGGCCCCAATTTCGTCAGCCACATCGCAAATCGTGAAAGCAGGTTTGCCTTCCCGTTCGATGATTTCAGCTTCAATTCCCTGCTGGGAAAACATCGATTGGGCCTCAGAAAGAAGTTTGGCGACTGCTTCGGGGGAAGTCATCACCTCTCGCGCGGGGGCGTCGGCCTCCTCGGCTGGGGGCTCGACTACCGACAGAATAACTAAGCGAGAACCGTAGGTTTTTACGATATTGACCACCTTTTCGGCAGCTTCGCGGGCTTCTCGGCTTTGATCTACAGGAAATAAGACTGTCTTGAACATACTGCACATCTCCGGGACACGGACTCCGATAAAATGTTTAGGTTAAGCCAATCAGTGCCGTTTGTTCCATCTTCCGTTTTTTGTACGGGCGCGGTTGAATGCGTCCGAGGCCGGGGTGCAAGTTACCAGTGCCGCCATTTCAACGGAATTCGACAAAAACACACATATTAGGAGGTTAATCCTGTGACAAAAAAAACTGTAGCAAATTTATCGGCATCGGACTTATCGGGCAAACGGGTATTGGTGCGGGCGGACTTTAACGTGCCGCTCGACAACGGCAATATCACCGATGATACTCGCATCCGGGCGGCTCTGCCGACAATTCAAGATTTAGCGTCCAAGGGCGCTAAGGTGATTTTGTGCAGCCACTTCGGCCGTCCCAAGGGTGTGACGGAGAAGTTGCGCTTGACGCCGGTTGCTGTGCGCCTGTCGGAATTGTTGGGCAAAGAAGTCAAAAAGACTGACGACTGCATCGGTGATGAAGTCGCTGCTACAGTCGCCGCGATGCAAGATGGCGATGTGCTGTTGCTGGAAAATGTCCGCTTCTACCCAGAGGAGGAGGCAAACGACCCGGAATTTGCTAAGAAGTTAGCTTCTGTGGCCGATTTGTATGTCAATGATGCTTTTGGTACGGCTCACCGGGCTCACGCTTCTACTGAGGGCGTTACTAAGTATCTGAGCCCTTCTGTGGCTGGGTTTTTGATGGAGAAGGAACTGCAATATCTCGGCAGTGCGATCGACAATCCTCAGCGTCCTTTAGCTGCTATAATCGGCGGTTCTAAGGTTTCCAGCAAGATTGGAGTCATTGAAAAACTGTTGGAAAAGTGCGACAAACTGCTGTTGGGCGGTGGCATGGTTTTCACGTTCTACAAAGCTCGCGGCTTGAACGTTGGCAAGTCTTTGGTGGAAGAGGACAAGCTGGAATTGGCTAAGTCTTTGGAAGAGAAGGCGAAGGAACGGGGAGTTACTTTTCTGTTACCTACTGATGTGGTAGTTGCTGACAAGTTTGATGCCCAGGCTAACACTCAAACTGTTCCTGTAGAAAGCATCCCGGAAGGTTGGATGGGTTTGGATATCGGCCCGGATTCAGTAAAAACTTTCCAAGATGCTTTGGCCGATTGCAAAACGGTAATCTGGAACGGGCCGATGGGCGTGTTTGAGATGGAGAAGTTTGCTGTAGGAACTGAAGGTATTGCTCGGTCTTTGGCTGGACTTACTCAAACTGGTACTACCACAATTATCGGTGGTGGTGACTCGGTGGCGGCTGTGGAACAGTTGAATTTAGGTGAACAAATGAGCCACATTTCCACTGGTGGCGGTGCTAGTTTGGAGTTGCTAGAAGGTAAGGAATTGCCGGGTGTTGCTGCTTTAGATGAAGCTTAATTAAGTTAAGTAGGGCGGGCTTGGCCCGCCTTGCTGGAAGCAGGTCTATATCCTTGGCTGCAAATCATTTTTTTGAAAATTTACCGCAGAGGGCGCAGAGAACGCAGAGCAAGAGGAAAGAGAGAAGGATATGGGTTTAAAGTCTACAGTTTGCTAGTATAATTTGTTGGAAGTAGCAGTGAGGTTTGTTTGTGAAACTTAAACTCTTGGCAACTGTAACGGCAAGTTTAGCTTTGTTTGGGCTGGCAGCTCCCGTTAAGGCTCAAAATCCAGATCATGTTAGGCAATTGCTGGAAACTAAAGAGTGCGAAGGCTGTGACTTGAGAAATGCTGATTTGTTCAAGGCTAGCTTGTACAGAGCTAATTTAAGAGGAGCGGATTTAAGCGGAGCAAATCTCTATGAAGCTAATTTGCTAGAAGCGGATTTAAGTGATGCTAATTTGGCAAATGCTAATTTGGTTAATGCCGAGATGTACGGGGCTGAATTGAATGGTGCTAATCTGCGAAATGCGGATTTGTCTAATGCTTTTTTGGGGCGAGCGAATCTGACGAGTGCGGATTTGCGCGGTGCTAAACTTTTTAAGGCGAATCTGGGCGAAGCTTTTCTACTGCAAGCTAATTTGTCGAATGCCGATTTGAGACGTTCGCTGCTGTTTAGAGTTAATTTGAATCGTGCGAATTTAAGCGGAGCGGATATGTCTTTCGCGGATGTGCGCGATACTAATTTGCAGAATGCTATTTTGTCAAATACTAGGCTTCCTGGGGCTCAATTGGCGGGGACAAATATTGATGCGGCGAATAACGTGCGGCAGGCTGATTTGGAACGTGCCAACTTGCGAGGTACGAATTTGGGGCCGGGGGTTTGCGTGAGCACTAATTTTCCTTATTGTGTTTTGAATGTGGAAGAAAAATTTTAGACTCTAGTTCCCAGATTCATCTGTGGAGTAAATCTAAAATCTAAAATCTAAAATCTAAAATCCCCTGGCTGGCGCACCCTAGGTTGAACTCGGAGCTAAGTTTGAGGTGGTTTGTATCCTCTTTCTAGGGCAAATCTCACAAGCTGGGCCCGATTTTCTAACTGTAATTTGCTGAAAATGCTGCCTAAATGAGCTTGCACAGTCCGGGGGCTATTGACACTCCTGGGCCTGAAGGCATGAGGATTCTTCGATCTACGAGCTGACTTGCTCTAATTGGATTTCTCCAACCAAAGTAGAGGTCAATTCTCCCGAAGCGTTGTTTGCATCTAGTGCAAAGGTTCCGGTATGCCCTACCGTAGCCAATCCCCGACTTAGGATATTTCTCGCGGCGTTGAAATCTCTATCTAGCAAACATCCACACTTACAAACATGAGTCCTTGTAGATAGAGTCTTTTTGACAATTTCACCGCAACTAGAGCATTCTTGACTGGTATATTGCGGATTTACCGCAACTGTTACACGCTCGAATACTTTTCCAAAATATTCGAGCCAGACACGGAATTTATACCAAGATGCGTCGTTAATAGACTTAGCAAGACAGTGATTCTGCACCATATTCTTAATTCTCAAATCTTCGTAGGCTATCAAGTCGTTTGACTGAATTACGGACCTTGCCAACTTCACGGCATGGTCTTTACGTTGCCTGCTTATTTTGAGATGGCGCTTGCCGAGAATCTGTCGAGCTTTGCCTCTGTTTTTTGAACCTTTAACTTTCCTAGATACTCGACGATGACTGCGTTTGAGAATGCGTTCGCCTTTTCTCAGGAATCTAGGGTTTTCAACCGTGACTCCATTTGAATCAGTATAGTATTCTTTCAGTCCAACATCTAATCCAATTGTGCTACCAGTTGGCTCTGTGTTTTCCTTTCGGCTGACATCAATACAGAACTGGACGTACACACCATCAGCACGTTTAACCAATCGAACCCGTTTAATTTGGCTAATTTGGTAAAAATGCAGGTCGCGTGTACCTTTGAGTTTAAGTTTGCCAATTCCTTTTTTGTCAGTGAAAGTTATCGATTTTCTGTCATCTGCAAGCTTCCATCCAGTTGACTTGTACTCAACCGAACGGCAGTCTCGCTGGAATTGCGGATACCCTTTTTTACCAGGAATCTTTTTCTTGCAGTTTTCGTAGAATCGAGAGATAGCTGCCCAAGCGCGTTCAGCACTCGACTGCCTTGCCTGGGAGTTGAGTTCATCAGCAAACGGAAACGTAGCTGCCAGTACAGCACAGTATTTATTCAAGTCGTATTTGTTCTTTTTAGGATTGTCCATCCAATAGCGCAAACAGCTATTGCGGACAAACTGAGCGGTACGAATTGCTTCATCTACTGCCTTGAACTGGCTTGATTTTCCGTAAGATTTAAACTCAAAAACTAGCATTGCTCTACCTCCAGTCTTATGCTACCGCAGTCGGCACAAAACGGAGATATGTGCAATGAAAAGTTACAATTCAAGCCGTCCTAGAAGGACGGGGTTTTTAACCCAGTTTTTCGATAAAGGGGACTAACTGTCCCAAACGGGTAGTTCGCAAACGGCGACAAAACTCAAACCCGTCCATTTCCGGCATCATGACATCTGAAATTACCAAATCTGGGGGGGCATTTTCAAAAATCGAGAGCGCCTCAACTCCTGAATTAGCGCATTCCACCCGATATCCTTGACTTTCCAAGTACATTGCTAAGACTGTTTGACAGTCTGCTTCGTCGTCAACCACTAATATTCTTTCCATGACAGGCTTGCACCAATTCGAGTTGGACAGTTCTTGAAACTGCCAGTCCCAAAGTAGGAACTTAATTGAGTTTACCTCCTGCAACTTGATAAAGGCTCGCAATTTCAACACGCCACACTTTCTCAAATCGTCCGATTAGGGGGGCCTAGCGCATAAAAGGGGAAGCAGTAGAGCAATATGGGGAACAATACTTTCTTTGACTCGCCTATCATCAAAAGCTACAAATTTTTATGAGGAAGCGTCCACTTTTATGCAGAAAATAGAAGGTAAAAGAAAGAATTTTATCCTATTAAACAGAAATCTTAGTGACACTTATACTATTCCTAGACGCGACATTGAAAGGTTTTTAGATTTTTCGGGTTCGGACACAGGTACAAAAGGGACAACGCGACTAGGTGCTGCTGGGGGTGGCGCGAACAAACTCGGGTCGGCAACCAACATACTTTCAATTATCGCTGCTGGTTCGGGGCGACTGAACAGATACCCCTGTATGATATCGCACTGATGTTGTTTCAAAAATTCTAGTTCTGCTTCTGTTTCCACTCCCTCAGCAATTACAGTCATATTCAAACTGTGACCAAGTAAAATTACTGCTGTAGTAATAGCAGCATTTTGAGTATCTTCGTTGGCATTACGGACGAAAATTCGATCGATCTTTAAGCTGTCAAAAGCAAATTGCTTGAGATATCCTAAAGTAGCGTAACCGGTGCCGAAGTCGTCAATAGCAATCCGAATTCCTAGAGCTTTTAGTTCGTTTAAAGTAGCGCCTGCTACTGTCGCATTTTCCACCAAAGCGCTTTCGGTCATTTCTAATTCTAAATTCGCAGGCTCTAAACCTGTAGTTTCCAATATTTGCACGATTCGCGCCTTGAGTTCCGGGTCGGACAACTGCCGGGCCGACAAGTTTACTGATATTGTAAAGGGCGAAAACCCCGCCGCCAGCCAACTAGCGGCTTGAGCGCAAGCTGAAAGCAGTACCCACTCGCCAATCTGAATAATTAAACCTGTTTCTTCTGCTAAGGGAATAAATTCGCAGGGAGAAATTATACCTCGATCGGGATTTTGCCAGCGCACTAAAGCTTCGGCGCCGATAACTTGGCCGGTAGCAATATTCACTTGTGGTTGATAATATACCTGAAACTCACCTTGTTCCAAAGCGTGGCGCAGCAAAGCTTCGAGAGCAAACTTTTCAGGAGAGAGGGTTGTAACCTTGGTGGAGTCGTTAACTAAATCTTTGAGTCTGGCTTCTGCTTGGTGAAGCGCGACTGTCAGCGGTTGAGTAATAGTTTGCCGCTTCAAGACGCGAGAAGCAATGGCTCCCAGCAATTCAGCCTTGGTAAACGGCTTTGTCAGGTAATCGTCGGCCCCCAATTCCATCCCCCGACGAAAATCGGTTTTGTCACTTTGAGCCGTGAGGAAAATAAATGGAATTGTTGCAGCTAGCGAGTTTTGCCGCAGAGTCCGCAACACGTCATAACCGTCTAGTTCCGGCATCTGCACGTCGCACAAAATTAAATCCGGTATCTCCGAAAGTGCCATCTGCACCCCAGCTCGACCGTTTTCGGCCGCAATGACCCGGTAGCTGTGAGATTCCAGGAGTTGCAGAAGAGTTTCCCGGATTAATTCGTCGTCTTCAATCACCAAAATTTTGAGCATGATACTTAGATAACAGATGCCACTATATATCTGAACCTGACTAACTCTAGCATAATCAAACTAGCAAATTAATAATTCAGCTAATTAGCCAATAAACCATTAGTTAAATGGCTGAATATTTCCCCTGGGTTCTTAATTGACACTCCTGCGCCTAAAGGCGTGAGGATTCTTCGTTCACCGACCCAACTTGCCCAGACAAGATTGCTCCAGCCTGAGTAGAGGTCGAATCTCCCGAAGCGTTCGGATTTAAAATCCAGGTTCCTACATGACCTGTAGTACCCAAGGCTAAATTCAGGATATTCAGAGCTGCATTCCAATCCCTATCTAGCTCAAGTCCGCACTTGCAACTATGCGTCCTAGTAGATAGAGATTTTTTTACAGTAGTCCCGCAGTTGGAACACTTTTGCGAAGTATAAGCTGGATTAACCGCCACCGTTACTTTGCCGAACTTAATTCCAAAATATTCCAACCATTTCCTGAATTGATACCAACCCGCATCATTAATTGACTTAGCGAGACAATGATTCTTCACTAGGTTTTTAACCCTCAAGTCTTCATAGGCGACCAAATCGTTAGATTGGATTACGCAACGCGCTATTCTCTTAGCGTGTTCTTGACGCTGCCTACTTATTTTGAGGTGTACTCGCCCTAGTCGATTAATGGCTTTCTTTCGGTTGGTAGAGCCTTTCTTTTTGCGAGAAACGCGGCGTTGTCGAGACTTCAGTCGCTTCTCACCTTTCTTATAGAATCTGGGGTTCGGTTCACTATGTCCGTTGCTGTCGGTATAAAACTCTTTAAGTCCAACATCTAAACCGATTGTTCGCCCACTCGAAGTTGTTTCAACTTGGCATTCAATCCTGATTACAAATTGGACATAGTAACCGTCAGCACGTTTAACCAAACGTACCCGCTTAATTTGCTCGACTTGGTAGAAGTTTAAGTCCCACGTCCCTTTCAGCTTGAGTCTGCCGATACCTTTTTTGTCGGTAAAAGTGATTTGCTTGCGCGTCGGGGAAAGTGACCACCCTGAAGTCTTATACTCAACTGAGCGACAGTTTTTATTAAATTTTGGATAGCCTTTCTGACCGGAAACCTGGCGCTTGCAATTGTCGTAGAACCGAGCGATTGAAGTATAAGCACGTTCAACCGAAGCTTGACAAGCATGGGAATTTAAAGTCTTGACAAACGGAAATTCAGCCCGCAACGCTGTGTTGTAGCGATAAAGCTCTTTCTGTCCCACGCCGTGATTGTCCATCCAGTAACGGATGCACTTGTTGCGGACAAACTGAGCGGTTCTAATCGCCTCATCTATAGCAGTGTATTGGGTTGTTTTTCCTTTAACTTTAAATTCCAGAACTATCATTTGACGTGGAAAAACCCTACGGCAATAGTCTAACATAAAAAAGTCGCCCGCTTATGGGCGAGGCTTGAAACCCAAATTTTTGGTCACACTCAAAGAACTGCCCAAATTGGGAAGATTTCGATCTCTTTCAAGAGCAGAAAACTGCTGAGTCCGACTCGTTTGATAAACTTTTATTACAAAATACCCAATATTTCTCATAAAAAAAATAGCCAAGAGTTTCAATGCGCCGATGGCGGAAATTACTCAGGCTATCACTTATATGATGTCCGGTTAATTGTTTATAATGAGTCCGTGTTTGTACTGAAAACTAGAGTTTTCTCTCCAGGGATGAATCAGGATGCAGCCTCCTGATTCATCCAAAAAAAGATACTTGCTTTCAGACAACAGTCGTGGAGAGATAAAAATTTTAGATTAAGGTTCAATCTCCCAGATTCATTTGTGCAGTAAATCTAACCTCTAAAATCGACTAACGGAGAACTTAATTATGGTTCTCTAACCCGAAATCCTATTATGCGCTGCCTTAATTCACAGGCTTAGTGGAATTCGCGCAAAACTTTTCATCTACAATTGCAGAAGTGATACTGACAGCGTGCATGGATGAGGACGGAATTATCAGGTCTTGCGGAACTACCACGGTCTTTTTACAAACCAGCTCGCTACTGCCTACAGAGGCAAAGTTCCAAGCATAAAATTCGGGAGTGCTGACTGTCGCATTGGCCGGATGTAAACCTAGTGCAGTCACTAATACTAATCCAAAAGTCACTAAAGCTACGATCGCGAATCTCAGCATATTCTTTGTTTGAACAGGAAAACTTACCCGATCGGTATTACCTTATTATTACGCGGGTGGATAGAGAGCGTCAATCGATTTTAGATTTTAGATTTTAGATTTTAGATTGAAGCCTTGAGCCCACGGAGAAATTCGGGGGTTCCTTTATCGGTTACAGGTTTTTTATTTCTGGACGGATGAATCCGGGGGCTTGTATCCTGGATGCTTGATTGTCAATAGCAGTTATTCGGCCGTCAGATTCAACTGGTAAGCGATCGGCTCAGATGCTTGAGAAACTACCACGAATTCATAAAAACCAGTATCATCCAGCAATCCAGACCAACTAAGCCCCTCTGCATCTTCCAGCAAAGCTCGCGCGCCCTTTGTCCGCCCCGGAGTATAAATTGACAGTAGAGTAGATTTGCGCGGTGCTTGCAAATTCACCCGCAAAGTTTGATTGAGAGCGAACCTGGCAATGTAAGCTTTCCCTTCTCCGGGTTTGAGATTGCCTGTGAGGCGTTTGCTGTTCGAGAGGCGATCGAATTCAACGCTTTCGACAGTTGCTCCAGCTTGTAAGGCTTCGAGTTGGTCGGCGGTAATTGCTTGCCAAATTTGTCCGATCGGCAAACCGATGATATTGCGATCGCGCGGCTGTTGTGGAAACCAATAAAAAAACCTAGCATCAGCCAAATCGTAGAGAGCCCGACTGCTCAAATTCAGCTTGTTAACCTCAGTTTTCCAGCGATCGATATCAGTAGTGTCGTAAGTACCCAACCGTGCTCTAGCGTCGCTGCTGAGATTTTCCAGCTTGTCGAGCAACTCGTCGCCGATTTTCTGCCACCTTTCGCGCCATTGGCGATCGTCATCGCCTTCTTTTAACAATCGTCCCCCCAATTCCGGGTATTTGGCATAGAAAGTCTCGTCCACAAGGTTGACGTAACCGTTATAGAATCGATCGTCAATTTTGAGCTTTACAAAGCGATCTTGCAAAGCATCTTCTTGCTCCTGTTTCGGGCTTGAAGGCTGGGGAACTTTCTGCACTTTTGATTGCAGATTTAACAAAGAATTGCCCGCAAACCAGCCAACTCCCCCCATACTTGAGAGCACCGCCACCACGAACAAAACCATTTTCCAAGCAGGCATCTTTTGCTGATGGCCAATAGCAGCAACTCGCACCGGAGTTCCCGGCAGTTTTGGCGTGGGGGCGGGTACGGGTATAGGCGAGAAATCCGGCGGCTGCGTGATCCCAAAATCCGGGGCTGGCGGCAAAGGTGGCTGTAAAGGCGGATTGCCGGAGAGAGCGAGCATTACCTCGCGAGCCGAGGAGTAACGCTGGCTCGGCTGCTGAGCAAGCATTTTATCCAGCACCAGGGACAAATTCGGAGACAGAGAACATTCCGCCCGCCAATTCCAATTCAGCGTCTGGCTGTCGAGCAACTGATGGGGTTCCTTCCCCGTCAGCAACACCAAAACCGTGGCCGCCAGAGCGTACAAATCGCTGTGGGGAGAGACAATGCCCATCTGCATCTGTTCGAGGGGAGCATAGCCGAGCTTGCCGATGCGAGTCGCGGGGGCGAGAGTGCCGTTAGCCTCAGCGAAAAGAGACTCTACGGTGGCGGCGACTTGTTTTACTCCCCCAAAGTCGATGAGCACGGGCATTCCGTCAGAACTCCGCAGAATCAGGTTGTCCGGGGAGATGTCGCGGTGAATCACTCCCAAAGAGTGAATGTATTCGAGCAGGGGCAAAATCTGCAGCAGCAATTGATTGATTTCTGCTTCTATGAACCGCAAACCCTGACGCTTGCGGGCGTCGAGCAGAAAGCGGTAGGTTTGACCGGGCACGTAGTCTTGGACGAGAAATAGGTAGCCTCGATCGCTGATACTGACGCGGAAGAGTTCGCGAAAGCGCGGGATTTGATTGTGTTGCAGCTTGTAGAGCACTCCCGCTTCCCGCTCGAACAGTTCCTCGGATTTTTGTAAAGCGTAACTTCCATGTACTTGGGGCGCAAATTCTTTTAAAACGCAGGGTTCGTTAAATCGGTGGGCATCTTCAGCGAGGTAGGTGCGCCCGAAGCCTCCGTGTCCCAATTCGCGGACGATGCGGTAGTGGTTGTTGAGAGTTATGCCGGGGTAGATGGGATTGTTCATTGGAACTTGCTGCGTCTGATTTTCACGCTTGACTGAGACTGGGAGTTTTGGGCGATCGCTGAATTAATCTTGCCATAGTGTTTGACACTCCCACCCCTGAAGGGGATGAGATTCTTTAGGAATTTCGCCCTAAATATCCCAGAGAGACAATTGCTTGTACTCTGGGTTCTCGCCCACACGCCGTTTGCCTTTTTGGGGCAGCGTATTATCTGACGAGCGTTCGTACATTCCGACATTAAAAAGTGTCGTTTGTACTGGTTTCGGCGAGTCCCGCCGTACCTTTTTCTTGACAATATTTAACCCGTAGGTTTCTATTGCCTTAGTTTTCACATTCTTAGCAGCTTGTAAATTAGCATCATCAATATGTCCGCAATTAGTGCAAATAAACTTTTCACCATTGCGACTATTTTTATCAACTTGTCTACATTTACTACAAGTTTGACTGGTATATTTGGGGTTAATTTTATACAATTTCTTGCCTAGCTTCGCAGCCAAATATTCAAGTTTTTGAGTTAAACTATACCAACTTGCATCAGCAATAGAACGATTCAATCCTCGTTTAGCTGATTGACCATTAGATAAAAATCTACCAGCCTCAGACTTAACTGGTTTGCACCGTTTCATCATGTTTTTGACTGGTAAATCTTCAACCGTAACAGCATCAGCTTTTTTAACAATTCGATTAGCCACATCCCATTGATAAGATTCTCGTCGCTGTTGAATCCTGTTATGTAATTTACTCACCCTGAGTTGAGCTTTACTGCGATTCTTGCTTCCCTTTTGCTTGCGACTAACCCGCCTTTGTCTAATTTTCATTAAACGCTTAGTTTTTTTATTAGTAGCAAAACGCGGGTTGTCAATACTACTTCCATCAGACAAGTAAACCAATTTTCCTAATCCCATATCACAGCCAGTAATGGTTTTAATTTCACTGTCTGGGATTATTGGAAAATCTGGTACTGTCTTGTTTTCAATTCTAACTGAAACGTACCAACCATCAGCTTTCTGTCTAACTGTAACCGTCTTGATTTCAAATCCATCTGGAAGAGAACGCGAATTATAAAAACGCATCCATCCGATTTTAGGCAAATAGATTTTATTACCCTTGATTTTAATCCTTCCTGGTTTGTAACTAAAGGATTTAAAATCGTGACGACGTTTAAATTTGGGAAACCCAGCACCCTTGAAAAACTTATTAAAAGATTCGTTAACTCGAACTGTTATTAACTGTAAAACCCCAATATCAATCTCTTGATACCAGGGTCTAGCATCTTTTAATTCTTGCAGGTTTGCATCTTGCATCAAAACTACCGTGCGTTTAGGAGATCGATCTTTCTCCCCTTTTTTATTGGCTTTGCCACCACCACCTTTCCAGGGGTTAGCTAATTGCGTCCCCTTAACTAAACTGCAAGTCAAAGGTGTGATTTCAGCTTGTGTTTTCAAATCGGAATAGCTACCGCAAATAAATTGCTGATGCCAGCCATCAACACGGTCGCGCCAACACCAGTTGTAATTAGCTCGTAACATATCGAGCCATCCCGATAGTTTTTTAAGCTGTTGATTATTGGGGCGCAACTTATACTTGTAACTCAAAATCAATTCGCTCACCTCCTGAAGTTATTTTATCGTATATTGTAGATATTAACGACTTAACGACAGCTTCATATGCAAGACAAATGCAGACGCATCCCGACCCCTGAAGGGGTGGGCTTGCGGCGCGGTCAAACTCTGTCAGTGTTGATTAGTCGATCGGCAGCTTGGCTATCCCCTGTGGTTATTGTGAAAACAGCGGTTTCCTGCTATAGAAGTTTATCTACTGCGCCATATTTTCGATCGACCTCAAAGTGTGTTCAAATTTTTAGTGTCCAGCCCAATGTGCGATCGGGTGTTAGCGCTACTAATTGAATTTTGAGCGATCGAGGTGCCAAATACCCATTTTAAGGAGCAAATCATGCAGCCAGAACAGCGTCAGCGAGCAATGGGGGCGTTTGAAGAGT
Source organism: Microcoleus sp. T3_D1 (assembly GCF_036700405.1). NCBI lineage: Bacteria > Bacillati > Cyanobacteriota > Cyanophyceae > Oscillatoriales > Microcoleaceae > Microcoleus > Microcoleus sp. T3_D1. The sequence goes on along the minus strand of NZ_JAUBOV010000033.1, from coordinate 51,716 downwards.
TTTTGAGGGCGCCGCTTGAGGAACGATTGCAACACCAACAGAATCGAGTTGCCGAATCCGGGGCGATGGCGCTTTTTCAAAAAGTCGCGGCCACAGTACCAGCTTACCAGAATTTCCTAGCTGAACATAACATCAATCCCGCCTCAATTCAAACCTTTGAAGACTTCCAAAAATTGCCGCTAATTACCAAAGAGAATTATTTACGCTGTCACCCGCTACCTCAGTTGTGCTACCACGGCAAATTAGAAACTTGCGATTTCATTGCTGTTTCATCGGGTTCGACAGGAAACCCGACATTTTGGCCGCGTTTTATCAGCGACGAGTTGCAAATTGCCACTCGTTTTGAACAAATATTTCACGACAGTTTTTACGCCGATAAGCGCTCAACTTTAGCTGTCATTTGCTTTGCGTTGGGAACTTGGGTAGGCGGAATGTACACGGCAAATTGCTGCCGCTATCTAGCGAGTAAAGGTTATCCAGTTACAGTTGTGACGCCAGGGAATAATAAGACTGAAATATTTCGAGTTGTGCAGGAACTTGGCGAGCATTTTGAGCAAGTAGTTTTGTTGGGATATCCGCCATTTATCAAGGATGTGATTGATAGCGGAATTGCTGGGGGTGTGGAGTGGCAAAAATATCGAATTAAGATGGTGTTTGCGGGGGAAGTGTTTAGCGAAGAATGGCGGAGTTTGGTGAGCGATCGCACTAATTCTGACAATCTATATTACAACTCTGCGAGCCTTTACGGTACTGCGGATGCGGGCGTTTTGGGCAACGAGACACCGCTGAGCATTTGTATCCGTCGCTTTTTAGCAAAGAATCCCGAAGCAGCACGCAATTTATTCGGGGAATCGCGGTTGCCAACGCTGGTGCAGTACGATCCCAAAAGCCGCTTTTTTGAAGTGAATAATGACGGCACGCTATTATTTTCTGGCGACAACGGCATCCCGCTAATACGCTATCACATCTCGGATAATGGCGGTTTAATTTCTTACGAAGCAATGCTCAATTTTTTGGCTGAATGGGGATTTAACCCTGTGGCAAGTTTGCAGCAAGCAGCAGGTATGAAAGTTTCTGATTTCCCCAGAGGAATTCGCTGTCTACCTTTTGTCTATGTCTTTGGGCGATCCTCTTCGAGGGCTTCGCTAACGCACTTTACCGTTTCTTACTTCGGTGCTAACATTTACCCAGAAAATGTCACCGTAGGTTTAGAAGTTCCCACCATTCGGGAATGGGTGACGGGAAAATTTGTACTGCAAGTCAGGGAGGATTCGGATCAAAATCGGTATTTATCGGTGGTTGTGGAATTAGCAGCGGGGGTGGAGGGCGACGAGGAGATGCAGCAGGCGATCGCATCTTCAATTCTCGCGCAATTGCGGCGGCTAAACAGCGAATTTGCTAATTATGTGCCGCCCGAATATCAGTTACCTGTGGTGACATTAACGGAGACGGGCGATGCGGAGTATTTTCCGATTGGGGTGAAGCACCGATACACGCGGCAGTAAGTAGTTTGAATTGATGATCTATCAGTTTTCAAAAGTCTTGTGTTATTCTATAATTAGGGTGACATTTGATGGTTCAGCTTAAAATATGCCAGCCCAAGACATCTACCACAATAATGTCAGAACCGCCCTAGAAAAAGATGGGTGGACGATAACCAAAGATCCCCTACCCTTAAAAATTGGCAAACGTACTCTCAGCGTCGATTTGGGTGCAGAAAAACTATTTGCTGCCGAAAAGCAAGGTCGCAAAATTGCTGTAGAAGTCAAAAGTTTCGTGAGTGCTTCACCAGTTCATGACTTAGAACAAGCTGTTGGACAGTATATTGTTTACGAAGATATTCTACAGCGAGCGGAACCTGAACGGATAATATATCTGGCCATTCGTGCAGAAGTTTATGCAGAAATCTTTTCTGAACCTATCGGGCAGATTTTGTTAGAGAACAAGAGATTTAAACTAATAGTTTTTGATTCATTAAAGGAGACAATTGTCAGATGGATACACTAGATGAATATCGCCAAATTGTTCGCAATGTTTTAGATAGTTATGCCCAGATTTCTTACGGACACGGAGAAATTAAAAGCAGCGTTATTGTTGACAGCGAACAAAACAATTTTTTACTAATGCACGATGGCTGGCAAGGGCCTAAAAGAATTCACGATTGTATCGTTCATGTGGAAATTATCGACGGCAAAATTTGGATTCAACAAGATGGTATAGAAACGGGAATTACCCCAGAACTTGTAGAATTAGGAGTGCCTAAAGACAAGATAGTTTTAGGGTTTCATCCGTATCATGTTCGGCAACATACGGGATATGCGATCGCCTAAACCAGCTTACAATACAGGAAAATTGAATGAAAGGACGATCGCTAAATTGTATCGGGATCAATATTTAATTCTCGCAGTTTCGCGGCCAGGCGATCGGCTCGTTGAGCTTCTTGTCCGGCTCGTTGAGTCTCCGTTTCTGCAACCTCTTGAGGAGTAGGGACAAGCTCTCCTTCTGCTGTAAAGAAACGCAATTTTCCGCCACAAATTCCGAGACTCAAATCGAGCTGCTGACTCCGCAGATGCCCGAATTCGTTCGGTGCGATTGCTTCATATTCCCCGTCAACTAAATGAAACCCAGCTAATTCTAAAGTTTCTGGGTCAAACCAAAAGTAGTCGTGAGTGCGAAAAGTATCTTGATACAGTTGTTTTTTAAAGTTTTTATCTACATCCGCTGTTTTGGGAGACAGGATTTCAACGATAATATTGGGGTACTTTCCCTCTTCTTCCCAAACTACCCAGCTTTTCCGAGTTTTTCGTTCTGTTCCGAGTACCACAAAAAAGTCTGGGCCTCGGAAGTCCTTCGATTTGAGTTGCTTGGGACTGTAATAAATGGTGAGGTTTCCAGCAGCATAGAAATTGTTTCTATCTCGCCACAGCCATTCTAGACAGTTGAAGAGTAGGATTATTTGTCGGAGATGCAGTTCTGTTTCCACGGGAGGTTCGTCACTGTATAAATCGCCTGAAGGAAAGATAACATTTTCTGGTATCTCTTGTTCTACTATCTCTTGTTCTGGTATTTCTTGGGTAGTAGCTAATTCTGCGGTTGCGGACATGGCTGCTGGGTGAGGAGTAAGAGGTTGTGTGTCTATTTTAGCAAGCTTTTCATATCTCTGCCGAGGACTATTCTGAAAGCCCGATCGCACTTTTTGCCGAAAAGCGCGATCGAACACCGAACAATTAGTCTTTAACTATTAGCAATAGTCGTTTTATTGACCGTCAGTTTGTCTGAGAGCAACCAGAATTTCCGGTCGTTTCATGCGCGCGTAGCCCCGCACTTTCCTGTCTTTGCCGATCGCCTTCAACCGTCTCAGCGAAAGACTTTCGTAGTCTTCCTCTGGGAACGGGGACGGAAACGGCAACTCTAACTGCAACTGCGGTAACTGAGGTTTTTGCTGTGCTTTCGACTGCTTATTAGCCTGCTTCTTAGGCTGTGTTTTTGACGGGGTTTTCGGTTGTGCTTCTGGCTGTATTTCTGAGTGAGTCGCTGCGGCTCCCAGTTGGCGGCGGAGCGTTTCAATTTGATTTTTCAGGTCATTTTCTACGTTTTCAATAGCCTCGGAAACAAACTCATTAATTTTTTGGACTGTGCGTTCTAATTTTATTGACAGCAGTTTTTCCAGTTCATCCAACTGCCTCAAAGCACCTTCAAGATTTACCTCAGAAATAACAGCCGATGTTTGCGGACGGTTGCTGCTCGATTGTTCAATTTTTCTAGCCATTTTATCTACCTTTTCCTGAAATGCTTTTTCCACTTGTTCGAGCAAATGCTTAATCTGTTCTATTTGGTTACGCTCAAAGTTCTGCTCAGTTAGAGCTTTTACGTGCTTTTTTAGCAGGTCTTCATTTTTTTTTACAGATTGTTCTATTTGTTTAGTTAGACTGTCTACCTTTTTTTGAAATGATAGCTCAAATTGTTGCAGTAGAGTCTCAATTTGTGCAGTTTTCTGAGTCGGTTGCGGAGCTAAATGTTCCATTTCGGCTTGAGCAACAGCTACCTCCTCGTCGGTCATTTCAAATACCCACGCCCACATTTGCTCGATGCCGAGTTCTTTAGCCACAATACACCAATCTGAGCCGCAGACTACTTCATATTCTTCTTCGTTGCTGTAAGCTTCAGTGGGGCGTACAATTAAAGGAATCAAGTTGCTGCCTTGCTCGATCAAACTTCTCCTGAGAGCTTCGCGGCGTTCGCGAGGAATTTCGCCCCGATGAAACTCTGGTACTGCAATTTGGGAAGTGTAAATCTGACTGTGACTAATTGGCTTAATCCGCAAATATTCAACTATTCGGTTTTGATCGGACGATCGATCCATCTTGTTACAAGTCCCCTTTTGTCATTAAAATCTGGTGTGTAGGTATTTCTGTATATCTACGCGGCTTCCCGTGGGGTGACATCCCTCGCGATGGCGTCCCGCCCTCGCCCGTGCTACGGCAAAAGTTACTGCAATTCCTAAAAAAAGCGACTGTGATGAGTTTAACTGCCTGCGGGACACCAATGATCCACTGCTTTACTCATCTTTACTTATTTTGGAGTAGAGACTCACTGAGTCAAAGTTGCGAGTAGCCGCAGGAGTTGCGAGTTATGAGTATTTTTGCCACTTGTCAATTATTTTAACCATTGTTTTGTCGGTTAACCCTTTAACACGTTCCACCACATTTGCAAATGAGACAAACGGCCGCGCATCTCGCTCTTTGAGTATTATTTGGATTACTGGAAGCTTCAAGCCAGCATCTTTCAAATTAGCCGACAGTTGATTTTTCTCTAAAGTATTGAGTGCTTCCAACAGCGACATTGATTCGGAAGCTACGTTTTCAAATTCTGGTATCCTCTCTACCACCACTTGTTTTTCGGGTGGCGACTCTGATTTCAACTCATTAATTCTGTTTTCTAACCCAGCTTCAACTAACAGAGGTACTTGTTGTAAGATTCGGTTTTCAAGTTCTTGTATACTCTGCGCTAAAACTTTTTGTTCACGGGCGTACTCGGCTTTTAATTCATTAATTTGACTTGCAAACAAGGCTTGAATATTTGTTAGTCGCTGTTCTAAACTAGATGAATCTTCGGGAGTTTCATTTTCACCTAAATTAGGGACTTCTACCGAAGAAACCGCGTTTGTTATTGAATCTGCGGGCGGCGACGAAGTATTTTCGTACAAAAACCCGGTTTCTGGGTTATCAACTAAATTCTCATTTTTGGCTGATTTCCTCAGCGCTTGAACTTGTTCCAAAAGCAATTCTTCATTTTCGGGTTCAAGAATAAATGCTCCGATTGTCTCGCCTTTTTGAGGGTGAATTTCCCTGGCTTTCGCAGCAGCGTAGTATTCAAAGTCTCCGTCTACTATCTCGTAGGCATCCATACCGTTGCGACGGACAATTATGGGGTTGATCAATCCTCCTAATTCTAAAATCAGTTGCGCCAGTTTCTCCAAATCCGGCTCTGCAAAATTGGAACGGGGCACTGCGGATGTAATTTTTTTCACTGCAACCAGTGACGGAGATAATTTTTTCATTAGTTTTTACCTATTTTTTCCAAAACTTCCATTGCTAGCATTTCAAATTCTTGGGATGCGATGGAATCCGGCTTAAAGTCTAGCACTGAAATGGGATCGGCGATTTCCATATTTCCCACGATTTGAAATTGTTCTGCACACTTGGCCAAATCATCTCTCTCGTAAATTACGCTGTCCATGATTTCCAGGCCGTAGCGTTTGGGAATTGCCTCCCTCCGCTTGGGCAAACTGTACTGTACAAATTTACTATTAGTTGAGATTTTGCAAGAGAGTACGCCTAAAACTTCTAGTGGTTTCTTGCCAATTTGTTTTTTGAATCCGTTGACTTTTTTAATAAAATCCTTGACATTAATCAGTCCTTGATTGGCAAAAGGTTTTAAGTCAGAAGGAATAATTAAATAATCCGCCGCAATTAGAGCAACTCTAGCATAAAAATTCAAAGATGGCGGCGTATCAATCAGTACAAGATCATATTTATCCTGTACTTCTGCTAGTTTCTGAATTAAAATCATGCGGCTGTAATCTAGTTGATTGAGTTCCGTTTCATATTGCATTAAATCTATATGGGAAGGAATCACATCAATTTCGGGATGGCAAAAATTAGACTTGCGAGCTACTTGTGCGATGGAAAAAAATTCTTCTGATTGCAAAACTTGAAGAATATTATTATCTTTCAAATCGTCTTGTTCTTCATCCTCAAATTTTACTAAACCAGTCGCAAAGGTTGTATTCGCTTGACTATCTAAGTCGATTACCAAGACTCTCTTACCTTTCTTGCTCAGCGCTGCCGCTAAATTGACTACTGTTGTAGTTTTGCCAACGCCGCCTTTATTGTGGTAAACTGCAATGATTTTCATTGTATTTTGAGTTTTTGGGGGAACGGTTACATCGGATTTAACTTGAGGCTTAACTGGATTATTTTCAGGTATTTGTTGGGGTTCAGAGATTTGACTTGGCTCAGGTTCTGCGGGGGCGGGATTCTTGGGCTGTACTGGGACTTCGCTCATTAACTCAGGACTAACCAAATTAATTTTACTATCTTCCAGTTTGAGATTATCGGGATTTTTTATAAAGTTTAAACGATCTCTGCCAATTAAAGCGATAATTTCCTCAATTCTATTTTCAAGGTCTTGTCCAGCACACTTAAAGACTAGCTGAATATCATCGGCGACTCTTTCGTAAATTCTAATTTCTTTACCGTTAGTTATGAGTCCGTAGCGGATGCTCAAACTTGTTAAATAGCGAGTTAGTTTTCGCAGGTGGCGGTCTAAATTTTCCTTCGGATGTTTTGCCTCCATGACTACACTCATCGGCGAGTCTGTCTCGACGACTATGGGGATAACTTGGGTGGCAAATGAGAGGAAGTCTAGACGAATATTCCCAAATGCTATTTCTTGGTGCCAAGTGTCGGGCGTATAGCCTAACTTTGGTAGCAGATAGCTGACAATGAGTTTGCTTTCTACTTCGCTTTCGTTGCGACAGTTATTGGGATTGAAAGTCATTCGATTTTAGATTTTAGATTTTAGATTTTAGATTGGGAATGACTGATTTAATAATGGTACGGATTGTGATATTGACAGTAGGGCGCGCATTTAAGTTGTATATTCAGGGCGGGCGGGACGCCCACCCCACAAGACTTTATTTTTTTTTACCGACAATTTAAATGCCGCAACAGCTTAGGGCGCGCATTCCGTCCTTTACAAAGGCTACGGAGTTTAATATCGAAAAACCCGGTTTGTCAAACACAACCGGGTTTTTAGGGGATTAATCGCGTTTCAAACTTACTTGGTTTGAGCGTTAAATTCTTGCAATGTCTGATAGCCGCCAGCGGGATTGTATAGGTGACAGTTGTCGGCAATCCGCTTCATTAAAGACCAAGAAAATTCTGTTTCGTAGAGATGATCTTGCCAATTTTCCTTTAAGCTGCTGTGGGCGAGGCGCAAATTGTACCAGGGAATAGCAGTTGAAAGGTGGTGGGGAACGTGCACGTTAATGTCGTGGCACAGAAACTCTACCCAGCGGGGATAATCGCAGTGAACTGTTCCCGATAGTTGCGCTTGGGCTTCGTTCCATTCTTCGGGTTCTTTAAATGAAATGTCTGGTGCTGTGTGGTGAACGATCGTAAAAGTGCTCATCCAGAAATGGTAAACCAGCCAGGGCATCAACCAAAATTTGACAAATCCCCAAATGCCTGTGGTTGCAATTAAAATCGGGAATCCGATCGCAGCACCGATTAAAACGACCAAAACTGAAAACCGCACTTGTTCTTGTTTCTGTTGGCCTTTGAAGCGCCACCACATAAAGTGCACTTTTGCCCAGTGGGCGATCGAGCCAATCCACCACATCCGACCGAATATTAAACTATAAGCTATTTGTAAAGCCTTGGGCGCGGCAGCGTAGTCTTCTGCTGTCATCGGCTGCCAAGCATTATCTTCGCCAAGTTTGTTGGTGTGCTTGTGGTGATAGTTGTGCCCGTGCCGCCATGCGTGAAACGGATAAATTAACGGCAGAAATGCAATATGTCCGACTAAATCGTTTACCCAGCGGCGGTTAGCAAATGACCGATGACCGCAGTCGTGGCCGATCACAAAAAAACCGGTTAATCCGGTACCTGTGAAAATCCACATCAGGGGTAGTAGAAACCAAGGAGATACTGCTATGCCCCAGTAACCGACCGCTACTAGCAAAACGTTGACGATTACTTTTGTCCAAGCTTTGCGGGGGTTTTTGACGAATACTTCCCGCGGCAGGGTTTTGAGAATATCTTTGAGGCGCAGGTTGGAGGTGTCACTTGCGGATGTCAAATTTAGTGGTTTTTCGATCGATGCTGTCATAAATAGATTTCGATTCTCCGTATGCCATGAGGATGGCTTAACAAATTAGCGCCATAAAATGTCAGCTCGTTGCCAGCTTGTGGCAGACGAGTTGAGCAGTAGGCAAGCGCGTTTTAGCAAATGCTAGCGAGCGCTATCCGCAGTTAGGAATTTCTAGCACTTTTGGCAAAAAATACTGCGGGTAGCAAAACCTTTGTTTTTTTGACACTCCCCAACCTAAAGGTGTGGGGATTCTTAATTCAGCGACTAACCTTTAAGTGCTACGTCCTTGCGGCAATACTCAAACCTTTTAACCGTAGAAATCCTACCAATTAACGAGCCCGATTCGCAGTCACCCCAGAGGGCCTATCTCCAAAAGCGTACTAGGATATTGACCTAGAATTCGGGTATGCCCTACCCTATCTAAAAAAAGTGAATTGTTTTTTTTTCTGGTTATGAGGCTGTATTAAGGCCCTAGCTGTTTTGAGAGTTTTCGCCGCTCTTTGTCCCCCGGTTTACGCCTAAAAGTGTGTCTGAGTCCCTGTTTCACGAGGGCGTTGCGAGTTTAACCTTGACTTTTATAGTATACATACTACACTACAAAAACCAGCAATTCCCTGATTTTTGGGAATGGGTTTAAGAAATTAAAGCCGTCCTGGAAGGACGGGGTTTTAAACCCAATTTCCCGATAACACAGGGGTAGCACAGTTGGCATTAGGCGCTGTTGTCTGCTAATTGCTCTTGCTGCCAGAAATCGGGCCCTGAGCCGGCAAGCCAGCGAGCGACCGTTGCTGTTTGAGGCTTTGCACTTCCAGCAGCAAGGATTCGATTTCTGCTTGCAAGTGCAGGAACTTAACTTGCTGGTCGGCTTGGTAGGGGCACTTCACCAAATCTACTTTGCGGGCAAAACTGGTCGATAGGGTAGAAGAACTAGCCATTTCGGGGTTGCTCGCGGCGACTTGAGGCCGGGAAAGAGTGGATGAATTATTTGACATTAGTAATTGAGTAGACATATCTACACATTCACACCATTAAGTTACTTTAACCTGAACCGATCGTATTAAACATCAAATTAACCGATCGAGCTAAAATTAGTGTAAATTCCTTAGCCATTGCCTAAAACCATTGACATCGTGACCCTGATTCTACCTGCTACAGACTCTGCTGCTAACTCCGCTGCCCGCGCCGCCGAGCCGAAACGCTACGGCTGGCCCGGCTTGATCGAAGCTTATCGCCCCTACCTGCCGGTGACGGAAACCACGCCGGTAGTGACGCTCCAAGAAGGCAATACTCCCCTGATTCCAGCACCTGCGATCGCCTCTCTCATCGGTAGAGACGTGCGCGTCTTGGTGAAATACGACGGCCTCAACCCCACTGGTAGTTTCAAAGACCGGGGGATGACAATGGCGATTTCCAAGGCGAAGGAAGCTGGTGCCGAAGCTGTAATTTGCGCCAGTACCGGCAATACTTCGGCCTCGGCGGCCGCCTACGCCCGACGCGGGGGAATGCGAGCTTTCGTGTTGATTCCCGAAGGTTACGTGGCTTTGGGCAAGCTGGCGCAAGCTTTGCTTTACGGTGCGGAAGTAATTTCGATTGGCGGAAATTTCGATCGAGCCCTTGAAATTGTCCGCGAAATGGCCGTTAACTACCCCGTGACATTGGTCAACTCCGTGAATCCTTACCGTTTGGAAGGCCAGAAAACCGGCGCTTTTGAAGTCGTTGACGCTTTAGGCGATGCCCCCGACTGGCTGTGCATTCCCGTCGGAAATGCGGGAAACATCACAGCATACTGGATGGGTTTTTGTCAATACCACCAAGCCAAAAAATGTTCGCGCTTGCCGCAGATGATGGGATTTCAAGCCGCCGGGGCTGCGCCGTTGGTAACGGGCTCACCGGTATCGCATCCAGAAACCCTGGCGACGGCGATTCGGATCGGCAACCCTGCTAGCTGGAAACAGGCGATCGCAGCTTCCGAAGCCAGCCGCGGCAGTTTTGCTGCAGTCACCGACGCCGAAATTCTCGACGCTTACCGTTTGTTAGCATCGCAGGAAGGAATTTTCTGCGAACCGGCGAGTGCAGCTTCTGTGGCCGGTTTGCTGAAGGTAAAAGACCAAGTTCCGACTGGGGCGACGGTAGTTTGCGTGCTAACTGGTAACGGTTTGAAAGACCCGGATACCGCAATTAATCACAGCAACAATCAATTTAAAAGCGGCATTGCTCCGACTTTGGATGCAGTAGCTGGGGCGATGGGATTTTAAGAAGTTAGTTGTCAGTTGTCAGTTGTCAGTTGTGTTCTTTGTGTCCTCTGTGATTCATTTAAACTAAGATATTGCACCGGCGGTCAACAACCTGTAGGGGCGGGTTCACCAACAATATCTAACAAGTACCCACAATCTGAATAAACCCGCCCCCACCCAACAGTAAATCGCAATCTACCTCTTTTAACATACAAGGGGCTGCTTACTCAATAGCTTTCAAGGATACCAAAAGACTAAAAAAGCCGCCCCCACCCCGCGCGAAAGTCCTCGATTGATATTGTTGTAAGATATCAGTTTAAATTCACATCTTGCACCAATATAAGAAACAGGCAAGATGCCTGTTCCACTCTTAGTTAAAATCTTTTGTGGGGAGTAGGGGTTGGGCCGAAGAACCCGCCCGTAAGCCCATCGAAACAGGCTCTCCGGCCTGTTCCACAAAATATAAATTTTCTTGTGGAACAGGCCGGAGAGCCTGTTCATAAAAGGCTAATTGAGAATGGTGCAACATCTCAGTATCAATAAACTCCTGTGAACTCACTTTTTTATCAATAAACTCAGCGAGACAATTTTGTCATTATCTTATGACTAAGCCTACTGCAACCCTGTTAATTTCCTGTCCCGATCGCAAAGGGCTTGTCGCCTTACTTGCTAACTTTATCGCCTCCCACAACGGCAATATTATCCACGCAGATCACCATACAGATTTTACCGCCGGATTATTTCTGAGCCGGCTAGAATGGCAATTAGATGATTTTGACTTAACCACCGAACAAATAACACCTGCTTTTAGTGAAATTGCCAAGGACTTACAAGCCAACTGGCAATTGCATTTCTCTCAGAAAATTCGACGCATCGCAATCTGGGTAAGCCGTCAAGATCACTGTTTATTAGACTTGATTTGGCGACAGCGAGCGCAAGAAATCAGAGGTGAAATTCCGCTGATAATCAGCAATCATCAAAATTTAAAGCCCATTGCCGCACAATACGGGATCGACTTTGAGTATATTCCCATTACTAAAGACAATAAAGCTATTCAAGAAGCACAACAGTTAGAAATTCTTAATAAATATAAAATTGATTTAGTAGTTTTGGCTAAATATATGCAAATCTTGAGTCAAGACTTTATCAGAAAATTTCCCAATGTGATTAATATTCACCATTCATTTTTACCCGCGTTTGTGGGTGCAAACCCCTACGAAAGGGCTTATGAAAGAGGGGTAAAAATTATCGGTGCAACAGCCCACTATGTTACACCGGATTTAGATGCTGGCCCGATTATCGAACAAGATGTTGTGCGCGTCAGTCACCGCGATGAAGTCTCTGATTTGATTCGCAAAGGTAAAGATTTAGAAAGGGTTGTTTTAGCAAGGGCGGTGCGATATCATTTACAAAATCGTGTTTTAGTTTACGGCAATCGGACTGTGGTTTTTGCTTGAAAATTAGGCATCATATCAATCCTGGTTTGTTACTCCTTCGATCGCTCGGCGAGTGATATCAATTCCGGTTGCACGATCGCAGTGTAGCGACTCCCAAAGTTTGCTGAACTTGACATTCTTCATGACTTGTGATGCGGTTAAGATTTTCCGTTGCCGTCTTGTTGCGATCGCCCTTGGGTAAATTTTCGCAAAGAGCGGCCCATACGACGAGGTTTGGGAACTTTACTTTTACCTGCGGGCCATCCTTCGCGCTGCTGGGAGCGATCGCCATCGGTCTCTTCGGTTTGGTCGTGAAACAAGATGTTCCGCGTGGGATAAGGGAAATCGAAGCCGTTTTCCACATATAGCTTTTTTTTAATAGCAGAAATTACCTTGTCGCGCGATCGCAGATCGTCAATTCGGCGCGGCGGAGCAATCCACCACCGAACGCGGATCTTGACCGTACTTTCTGCTAGATCCATCGCCAGTACATCGGGTGCAGGAGCTTTCAAAACCTCCTTTATGCTGTAGATTGCTTCCAGGATTAACTGCTTGGCGTGGTCAATATCGTCGCCGTAACCAATACTAATATCGTATTCCATGCGGCGTTTATCGAAAGCAGTATTCACTGTCACCGTATTCGTAAACAATTCGGCATTAGGAATGACAATCCGGCGACCATCATAGGTTTGGATTGTTGTAGCGCGCGTCTCAATATTTTCTACCGTTCCCTCAAAGTTTTTAAACACAATCTGGTCATCGATTCGGAACGGTTCCGTCAACAGAATTAGGATACCGGCTAAGAAGTTTTGCAAGATATCGCGAAAGGCAAAACCAATCGCCACCCCGCTAATTCCCAGCAGTTGCACCAAATCGCCAGCTTTCAAGGTGGGAATTACAATCGAAAGAGAAATAAATAGACCAACTAGAACGATCGCACTCTGGGCTAACCGTCCTAACACCAGCCCCAAATTTCGAGCTTGGTGGTGGTGGCGGGTAACTCGCCTGACAACTCTCTTAATTTGCCTACCCACAAAGTAAAAAATTGCAAAGACAATTAACGCCAGCACAATATTAGGCAGCATGATCAGAAAGCCGTCGATCATGCTCTGAATCTTTTTCCAGACTATGGATATCTCTGCCTTCATGAAGTTTCCTCGCGCATCAGTCGTTGTCGATAGTAGTAGAATCTAGCTCGATTAAGTTCTATCTAAAGACTGTAGGTTGGTACGACGCGAGGAAGATTTTTTGGCACTCCTCAAAATTTTGAATGCAGATTATAGGTTGGGATATAGTACATTTACATCGATTAGTAGATGATCCGTAGATGCGGAATAATAAAAAAGCTGATAGATTAATGCAGCCTAATTGCAGTTAAGGCAAAAACAACGCATCGGTGACTAAATCCCATCTGCTAAGGAATGAGAATTAAATAACTTCCACTCTTGAAAGTGGGATGGGCGTCCCGCCCGTCCAAAACGGACGGGCGGGACGCCCATCCCACAATAACAATTAAAATTGTAAGTTATTTAATTCGCGATCCTAAATGAGATTTAGTATGAGGTTTCGCGATCGAGCACTTTCACAACTTTGTTATACCTCTCCTCAGCTTCTTGCTGCGAATTGCCGATACTCGTCACTCCCAATTTGCCAAACTCCGACAAACAACCCATTAAATGAAACACACTGCCCGTCTCTGTACCGCTGTCAAAGTGCAGTTGATTGTCAGCAATAATATCCATCAAATCGTTCGGTAATAATCCCCGATAGCGCTCTTTTTTCAAATTGTCCGAAGCGAGATAATATTTCGGACGGCCCTGCTGGCTGTAAAATAATCCGGTAGTACGATCGTACCGACCGTTTGTTAACAGCTTCAAAGCCATAAACGGATGAGTTGTGCCTCCTTTACGTAAGTTAATTTCTATTGCTTGAAGATCCCATTTTCCATCGGATTGCTTTACAGCGAGAAAATCTACTCCAAATCTCTCTAAAGCACCTTTTTCGGCTAAATTTTTCCCAACTTTCCATCCCAATTCTTGCAACGCCAGCCGGTAAGATTCGTCCGCTGGAAATCGGCAACCTAAGAAAATTTGGCCGTCGGGGCCTCCTAAAATCTGGTCGTGAGTGGAGAGGATTTCTACTTCGCCGCTGGGAATAATTCTGCCTTGAACACTGGGCGAGAACTTTTCTTCTCCTTCGATAAATGCTTCGGCAATTGCCCCTAATTCGGGAATGCGGCTGCTAAAATTTTCCCAGGTTTCGCCCGTTGCTTGAAAGCGCAAATTATGGAAGTGCTCGCCAATTGCCTTCGCTCTTTCTGTAGGTGCTTTACTCGCCAGGGAACGCAGATCGAGAATTGCATTTCCTTCCCCCGAAAAACCTTCATTTAACTTAATTACGATCCGCTGCAAATGTGGCTGCCGTTCCCACAACTCGGCCGCAGATTCTGCTAAATCTTCCGCATTCCAAACCAACTCGGAACCGTCAGGATAAGGCACGCCACATTCTTTAAAAATTTGCCTGCTACCGCTTTTTGTTCCCCAGTATAACAGATCTGGATCGCTGGCCCACAAAGGAATCCCCAATTTAACAGATAACTCCCGTTCTAAGGGGGTCGAGTTATAACAAACCATATAAGATTTTGTCGGCCGCACTGCTTGACGAATGCGCTCCATCAAGCGGGGGCGCTCTAAAATTTTCTGGGTGAGGGATTTGGCAGAAGCATCGTAAGCACTGAACAGCAAAAGCCGATCGCGCGCGTGAGAAAACGGAATTCCCGGCAGCAATTGCAGGTAATAATCCACAATCATCGGGTGCAATGGCTCCGAGGTAATGTAAATTAAGCGCGTGCGGGGATTTCGCAGGCGAATCAATGAAAATAAATGCCGCTCTTCGTAATGGTAAGCACCCTCAACTTTCTGCATTTCTTGCTGATCTAAGCTGACAGAAGGAATGATAATAATGTCACAATCTCCGCTGTCGAATTCTTCTATCGCTCGCCAACGTTCGCGTAATTCTGTCTGAAGATTGCGAAACTTCTGCGCGGATTCGGAAGATGAATTATTTAACTCTTGCATTACGTTTTCTCCTAAGTATTCAAATAATTATTGCTGATGGTGTCGGGTGTGTCAGCCCAGATAAGTACGGACTGTGCACCGTGCCCTTCTTCGTGTCAACAAACATGTTAAACCCAGTCAGAGACTCCGGTTGGATAATATAGGCCCAGATCCCCCCTAGCCCCCCTTAACAAGGGGGGAACCGGAAATGGCTCAAAGTCCCCCCTTCTTAAGGGGGATTTAGGGGGATCGAGACTCGGCTATAAACGAGAGATACAAAAGGCTTTCGGCTTAAGTTGACACTCCGAAAGGCTTTTGCCGTATCCCTACAGCGTCGGAGACGGCACGGTGCGGTATCCCTACAAATGCTCGCGTACAATCTATCTGTATCACTATCACTACTTTTGGGAATTGCTCTAAGAAGCTCGCCGCGCTCGAAAAAGCCTGGCATATTCCAATATTGGCTCTAAGCGGCGTTGATTTTGCTTGAGTGCCGAGATCAATTTTTCCGAAGGGCCCAACACCAGGGGAGCCGAATATTTGTTCAGCATCTCGATTTCTGGCGACTGGCTCAGCAGCATCAGCCGCACGTCTTTGTCGAGCAAATAACTCAGAGACAGCAAATCTCCCATGTTCGTAAAATCGTTGCCGCGATCGCTAATTACAATTGTATCTTTAATCGATCGGTTAGCTATCGCCTCTTTGTTAATAATTTTCGCAACTTCAGCATTAAAATAGCTCAAGTCTTTGCTCCACCAAGTATCAGAAAAAGCGCTGACCGTACAGGATGCTACACTTGCTGTAAAAACCAGGGCTAAAATGACTTGCCAAAACCGCTGCTGAATTTTCACGTTACTGGCGAGCAAGTAAGCAACTGCTAGCTGCACTCCCGGAAAGCAGGAAATCAGATAGCGGCTGACGGCCGAACGTTTGCCGCCTAGGATTAGATCCGGTAAGGCCAAGATCAAAAAAGGTACAAAAATTGATGTTAAAATAAACAGCCAAGTTGAACTGCTAGTCCGGCGGCAGATTGTGTAAAGGGCTGCCGCAATTAACAGCAAAAATGGCAATCTCAGCAGATAAGTCCAGATATTATCAAAGCCTAAGTCGAAGTCAAAAAATAATGCTGTAAAGCTGAGCGTCCACAATTTGACAAGATACAGCCAACCCGGAGATACTCGCGTCCAATCTGTCGTAGCTGATGCTCGTCCCAGGTTGGTTGCCAGCACGTAAATCCACGGAAGATACAATATTAAAGCTGCTGTTACTGCTAAAAAGAATTGGGAATTAGTTACATGACCTCGCAATTTTGTTTTTTTAACAAACAACCAGTAAGAAATTATAAAAACTCCGTGTCCGATGAGTGTTAAACTGAAGAAAGGGTGAGTGTAGAAACCAAGGGCGATCGCCAGCGAGTAAAATACCCAATTTTTCCAACCCCGCAACCGCACTGCTCTCAGCAGCAGCCAACTACTGCCAATAACTGTGGCTGTCAGCAAACTGTACTGCCTTGCTGTCTGAGCAAACAATATGTCAAAGGGTGATAAAGCCAAAAGTGCTGTTGCTAATAACCCAGCCAAATTCGAGGCGAAAAGTTCCTGAGCTAAACCGTACATCAAAGGCAGCGACAGCAAACTCAATAGTGCTGGCAAAGTGCGCGATGCTGTTAGAGAACTGCCAAATTGCTGCATCCACCAACGAGCCATGAGAAAGTATAAAGGCGGATGCTGCGGGTCTTCTAGTGCTAAAGAACGAATCGTGTCTGCTTCTGTAGTTCCCGGTTTAATCCGCTGATATTTTTGCAATTGTGGTGCGGGAACAATCCGGTTTTGGAATAGTTGGTCGTCGATTTCTTGGCGGGTGAAACCAGCGGCGCGGATTGATGTGTAAACTTCGTCGTGCCAGTAAAGCTTGCGATCGATCTCAAAAAACCGAAATCCGATACCTAGTAAAATGCCGATCGCCAATAAGTTAATCAACCAGCCGGAATTTTTGGTATTAACAGATGTGTCTTGATGTGTTGTAGATCCCATGCTTGTCCTAATTGTGGCGATTACTTGTTACCAGGAAGAGCCTGGTAACACAGATCCGGAGGCTCTGCCTCCAATTTTAATGTAAGCTTTTCGAGGCAGAGCCTCGCTTACATCGGTTCCCAGACAGAGCCTGGGAACCAGTTAAATATCTTCTACATCTTGGGCATTCTGAAGGCGGGAGCAGGCTGAACCACCCCAAAATCAAGAATCTTCAACCAAATGCTCCCAGAACCTCCAGACCCCAAAAATAACTGCTAACATACGTGTTGTACAGTTAATCAACAAGCTCCGCAAGGGGTCTACCCGCGTACCGCAAATGGCAAAAAAAGAAGCGTCTATAAAAACTTCCACTGAAAACTCAGAAAAGCAAAAAGCCCTAACTTCCGTACTTTCCCAAATCGAGCGCAGCTTTGGCAAAGGGGCGATCGTCCGATTGGGAGACTCCACTCGCATGAGGGTAGAAACCATTCCCACCGGAGCCCTGACACTGGACATTGCTTTGGGCGGCGGTTTGCCAAAAGGCCGAGTCATTGAAATTTATGGCCCGGAAAGTTCCGGTAAAACCACTCTAGCCCTCCACGCGATCGCCGAAGTCCAAAAATCCGGCGGAATCGCAGCCTTCGTCGATGCCGAACACGCGCTCGATCCCACCTACGCCTCAGCTTTAGGCGTCGATATTGAAAATCTCTTAGTTTCCCAGCCGGATACCGGCGAAATGGCCCTAGAAATAGTCGATCAACTCGTCCGTTCCGTCGCCGTCGATATCGTAGTAATTGACTCCGTAGCCGCCCTCGTCCCCCGCGCCGAAATCGAAGGCGACATGGGCGACTCCCACATGGGTTTGCAAGCGCGTTTGATGAGCCAAGCTTTGCGGAAAATCACCGGCAACATCGGCAAATCCGGCTGTACCGTCATTTTCCTCAACCAATTGCGGCAGAAAATCGGCATAACTTACGGCAACCCCGAAACAACAACCGGCGGCAACGCACTCAAGTTCTACGCCAGCGTGCGGCTTGACATTCGCCGCATTCAAAGCTTGAAAAAAGGTACCGAAGAATACGGCAACCGCACGAAAGTTAAAGTTGCTAAAAATAAAGTTGCTCCGCCTTTCCGTATTGCCGAATTTGACATTGTATTTGGCAAAGGCATTTCTACTTTAGGCTGTCTGACTGACTTGGCCGACGAAATGGGAGTAATCATCAAAAAAGGTTCTTGGTATAGCTACAACGGAGAGAACATAGCTCAAGGACGAGACAAAGTGATCCAGCACATGGAGAAAAACATCGATTTCAAAAATGAAATTGAGGAGCTAGTTAAAAAGAAACTTGAGACTGGTGCTCTGGTTTCTGCTAATTCTGTCGCTCCTATTGAGGTAGATGATGTAGATGAGGTAGATGATGTAGATGATGTAAATGATGTAGATGATGTAGATGGTTTGGACGAAGAAATCTAAGTTTTTTAGTCCTCAATTGTTACTCGTTTACTGGTTGTTTACTCGTTTTACTCGTTACTTTCGCAAAGAACGAAAGTAACGCTCAACAGCGACAAGCGAGCCTCGAATTTAATTTTCGCTCGGCTTCGGCTCGCTTGTCGCTTACACGGGTTAAGAGGCACAGCCAGTAAACCAGTAAACCAGTAATACCATCATCACGAGACGGGATGCGGAGGATGCCGTGGTGATGTCGCTAGAGTTCTTTAATAGTTTGCTGGAAACAGTTCATTTACTTAAATCTCCCGCCAATGCTGCCCATTTGGAGCGTTCTATTGCTCAGTTTAAGCAGGGGAAAGTGGTGGAGCGAAATTTGTTGGATGACTAGAAAGTTAGCATGGACGGATGAGGCTTGGGGCGATTATTTATATTGGCAAGGGCAAGATAAGAAAACGTTAAAACGAATTAACAAGCTAATTGAGGCAACAATCCGATTGCCCTTTGAGGGGATCGGAAAGCCAGAACCACTGAGGGAGAATCTGGCGGGAGCCTCTCATATTTGTAAAAATACTTCTCCTGGCTCCTTCCTTCTGCCTACTGCCTCAAAACTCCTATTTCTAGCGGAGGGCTGCTTTCATTGAGATTCTCCCTATTTACGAACACTTATTCAGGCAGAGAAACGGGCTGAACGTATTGAGAATTAGCGCGCACATAACAGCCTTGTCTTGTCAGCATCCAGGGTTGACCGTTCGCCATCGTAATCGCATTTGCTCCCCTGAGTTCAGCAGCAACTGTATCTCTATCCGCGCGGTAAACTTGTTGAATTGCTCCGTTTGCGGTCTTGCGGCAGTTGAGTTGTCCATCTCGCGAGGTCACTCGCCAAGCAGGCCAAGTTACAAAACCATTTGTTGGACTCAACCAAGTATTAGCATTGCTAAAAGTATAGTCGCCACTTGCATTAGGACGCGGTAAAGCTTCGACTAAATTTACTTTAAATGTCTGGCCAATAGAAGGACAATTTTCTCCTGCTTTCACCTTCCAAGTAACTTCGGCTCCCAATTGGCTGCTTCTTCCCACTTGACGCCTGACAATGGCAATATCTCCAGAACAAACAATTTTTGTGCCAGGGCCGGTCGCACTGTCTGTGAAAGTCCCATTGTAATAGTAAGAGCCTACTGCTCCTTCGGAACGGGTAATTTGAATATTGCCAAAAAATTCCCGATTGCCTACTTTGGTTAAGTAAAAACCGCTGCGATTGTTTCCTTTTTCTGACAAGTTTAAAGTAGTTTTACCGTTAGGATTAACATAAGTGGTAGCGCTAGCAGCAGCGCACCAAATCAATGACACAACTCCTGTGGATAACAAAATGGAAAGTTTTTTCACAGCAACACCTTGTATGAATCTCTACTTTATTTGTAGCTGTTGGTGAACATATTTGACCAGTCGCTCACATGAGTGACACTCATTTGAGCGACATTCTAACGACATAGGGGCAATCGCCCATGATGACCACTACAAATTGGGCAACCACGGGGGATTGGCACTACTGCGTAATTCCGAAAAATCAACTCTGGATAACTTCACCTTACTTCAGCTCCCTTCAGCTCTCTTCACTTGTATGCACCTGCATCACGAGGCCTGCAAGCTTCAACTTCTGACTCATTGCAGGTTCCAATAATTAGCAGCAGAATAAATTTATATACGTAAGTAAGGGAGTTCCAATCACCGCTAAATACTGTAGATTTTACGGGTACTTCCCGGTGGGTTAAGTGGCGATTAGAAAAACTAGGGCGATTTTTACAGGTAGCAGATTTCAAATCTAAGAATGCTTGTAAAGAAATGTAAAAGCTCCTGATAGCCGATTGCTGTGACAGAAAGTACGATTTCTAAGCTGAGTCCGTAAAAAAAGTCGTCTTGATTCATCGCAAAAATGAACTTGACAAACACAAATTAATTTGCCAGAGAGTTAAATCATTGTTCGAGGGAGAATAAATCATGGCTGACGGTCAATTAGAAGTTATATTAAAGATTGCTCAAACAATTAATCCTCAAATTGAGAGCGATCGACCTTTTGAAATAGACTTGGAAAAATTGCGCCAACTGCCAGCAGGAACATTAGGGTGCGAAGTGGCGCGATTTCTAGACGAACAAGGCTTTGAGCCGATCGCATCGGGAGACTGGATTCAGCGAAACCACGACGTTTGGCACGTGCTGACTGGTCTTTCAGCTTCAACAGAAGATGAATTGATACTTCAAGCGTTTACTCGCGCTCAAGTCTTTCGCCCTTCCTGTGCGATTTTAGTGTTAGTTGGACTGATCGGTGGCAAATGCGCGATCGGACAAATTATCAAAGGCTTAAAACACGGAAAATTAGCCACTCGGCTAATTAATTGGGACGTTGCATCTGATTGGGAAACTCCTTTATCTGAAGTTCGAGAGAAACTCGGGATTGTACCCTTAATTGATTAGATTTTAACTCGTTACCTCATTGGAAAAGTATGCAAAGCACAAGTTACAAACCGGAAATTAGCCTGAGTCCACGCGAAAGAGCGATCGCGCAATTAGTAGCCCAAGGCCTGCCCAACAAATGTATTGCCAAAAATTTAAATATCAGTCACTGGACGGTTGCTACTTACGTGAGGCGGATTTTTATCAAACTCGGTGTTTGTTCCAGAACTGCGATGATTGCACTGCTGATCCAAGAAAATTTGCTCTGGGACTAATAAATAAGTAGGGTGCGTCAGATATTAGGAACGGGCAAGATGCCCGTTCCACAAGAACATTGAATTTTTGTGGAACGGGCATCTTGCCCGTTCTTATGTGCAAGCGTTACTTTTTTTCTATGCCACAGCCACAGAACCAGAAGAATTTCTCAGAAAACTCAGCAATTATTGAATTTTTGTGGAACGGGCATCTTGCCCGTTCTTATGTGCAAGCGTTAATTTTTTTCTATGCCAAAGCCACAGAAGCAGAAGAATTTCTCAGAAAACTCAGCAATTCTCGATTCACCGTTTGCGGCGCTTCCTGCTGAATCCAGTGACCACAGTGAGGAACTAATTTCAACTTAAACGGAGCCGTAATTAATCTGTCTAAACCTTCTACAAGTTTGTGGCTCAAAAACGCATCATCTTCTCCCCAAAGCACCAAAGTAGGAACTGTCACAGGTTCTAATTTCTGCCCCAAATTCCAAAGCCTCTGCGGATGAAACATCTGCCGGTAATAATTGATAGCGGCGGCTAATACTCCCGGCTTTTCTAAAGCAGTCTGATAAATCTTAGTTTCCTCAGCGCTAAAAGATCCTTTGCGAACAGCTTGTCCTTGGAAAACATTGTGAACAAAATCTTTCAAGTTTTGCCGGATCAACAATTCGGGAATGCCGGGAACCTGAAATGCCAAAACGTACCAACTGCGGCGGATTTGATCTAAATTGCTCGCCATTTCCTGCATGAATCGCTGCGGGTGCGGAGCGTTTAAAATTGCCAAGCGGTTGAGTTGTTCGGGGAATTTTTGAGCTAAGTGCCACGCGATCGCCCCTCCCCAATCATGACCTACAACGTGAGCTTTTGTATAACCGAGGCTCGCAATCAAACCGCGAATATCGGCGCTTAGGGTATCTAAATCATAGCCGCTTTCCGGCTTGTCGGAATCGTTGTAGCCCCGCAAATCCGGCACTACCACCTTGAAATGACGCGCTAAAGCAGGGATTTGATGACGCCAAGAGTACCAAAACTCTGGAAACCCATGCAGGAGGAGAACGAGCTCGCCTTCTCCTTGAGAAACGCAGTGCAGGCGGATGTTATTGGTTTTGACAAAGATGTGTTGCTGTTCGGAATCTAAAGAATTCATAGTGGGAAAGTTAGACTTATTTTCGGGAAGTACAGAACCCGCCGACTGGTAGCAGGCTAAAACGTCCCAATGGTGTTAATTTTTCTACTTTTATTGTAGCTGCTTTTCGATCCCCGCCGCTGCAATCTAATGAAACTTAAAACTTGTAGGGTTTTTGGGTGTCCGGTTTTTTATGCGTAACTACTGAACTCACGTTTTTTACCTTAAATCTGTTGTTTTAACAGCGGCGCAGGCGATTCAATAATAGCACAATTTCGTCCGTTGCCGATCGCATTTTTGCCGTCGATAGGTCAGATTGATTGACGATAATGCTAAACACCAGCGGCTCGTAATTCGGAACTTCGATATATCCCGACAGCGCCGAAACTCCGCTCATTGTTCCTGTTTTTGCTTGCATAATTACGCGATTTGGTGTAACATTAAAGCGATTTTTCAAAGTGCCGCTCTCGCCAGCGATCGGCAGTGACTGGCGGTAAATAGATGCAGCAGGTGAATTGGCCATAAATCTCAAAGTTTCCACTAAGGCTTCTGGAGTAATTAAATTGTGGCGAGACAAGCCGGAACCGTCGGCTAATCTGTAGCTGTTTGGATTTACTCCTAATTGAGTTAAAACTGTTTTTAACTCTTTCAAACCCATTTCACCTGTATCCTCTTGTGGCACAGGCATCTTGCCTGTGAGTGTTTGTGGCACAGGCATCTTGTCTGTAACTTTCCCCAACAATCTCAATAAAACTTCTGCATAAAGATTGTTGCTTTCGCGATTAGTTTCTCTCACCAATTCCGCCAGCGGCGGCGATTCAACGGTCGCTAATTCTTGATTTAAATTGCGAGAAGCCGATGCAACTAAAGCCTGTTTAACAGGAATTCCCTCAGCCGCCAAAACTTGCTGAAACTGCTGCAAAAAATTATTAGCAGGGTTGACAACTGCGACATAAGCTGATTCAGGTTCGCCACCAACTTTCAACTGTCCGCTAAGTCGAATTATAGGTCGATCGAACTCCCTGCCAACTTCAATAAACTCAGATTCGTTTTGAGCGACGGTAACAGTATTGTTCTGAAGTTGCCACTGATTTGCCAGCTTTGGTTCGGCAAAAGTAACTTTCAGAGGTTGCCCGATCGCCTGCGGGGACAAGAGAAGGTCGATCGCGTTTTGATTGAAAATTAAACTGTTAATCGGCGCTCCGTAGCCAGCTTGCGCGTCTTCCCATTCCCAATTCGGATTAACTGCACTGCCTTGAAAATAGCTGTCATCCCCAATCAACTGGTTAACTTGACTGATTCCCCGCTGCTTCAACTGCTGCGCCAAGGATTTCAACTGAGCCTCAGCAATGCTCGGATCTCCCCTGCCGGCAACGTACAAACTGCCATTTTCGCCGCTGTAAACCGATGTCTTAATCCGAAAGTCTGCACCGAGTTTCTGCAAAGCAGCGGCTGTGGTTAGCAGCTTGGCATTTGATGCTGGAATAAAATATTTTTGGGCATCGCGGCTGTAAAGAGTAGTAGTAGAAGATAGAGGTTGAATCAAAATGCCCCAGCGCGATCGGCTAAATTCGGGACGGTTGGCGATCGCATCTACTTGCGCTCCCAATTCCCCCGGACAAATATCCCCAGCAACCGCCGACGTTTGCGCCATAACCGCCGACGGACGCCCCAGAATTAGGACTAACAAACTCAGCGCAATTCTTTGGATTTTCAAAGTGCCAGTTCCTTAACAATAACTATTAAAATTAGATGCGCCAGAGCTTGGAAGTTTCACCGAATCAAGTCAATATTAATAATAATAACGCGCATGAATTCTCGGATTGAATAGCGCCTCTACAGGTTTTCCCTCTTTGAGGTGGTCTTCCACAATCAAGGGTACATCACTCGGTTTAACTCGACAATACCAAATTTCGTCCGGGGTAACTCGTACAGTCGGGCCAGTGGTGCACTGTCCCTGACAACTACAGGCTTCCACTTTCACCCCTGCAACTTGTTGAGCTTCAAAAGCAGCTAGCACTGCTGCTGAACCATTTTTCAGGCAAGATTGATACTGGCAAACCAATACACAGCGCGCTTCTGGTTGGGAGTCTGGTTCTGTGGCTGGAGATTCTGGCATTGGTAAGGATTTATCCGCTCTTTAAGATATCTTAACAATCTTGTCAGACCGATCGCTCGCCGGAGAGAGGCAAAGCGCAGAATTTTATAGTGCGATCGAAAAAAACAGCAAAATTCTGGCATTCAAACTTTTTCCTTCCTTCTACCTTCTAACGAATCCCTTCAGCAGAGCTGCCTTTCTTCAGTCTGTGCCGCCCTTTGCCTATATGATCGATAAGGAGAGATAACTCAATCAACCGCTAATCATGCCAAAAACAGTAGCCGATGTAATGAGCCGCGAGCCGATTTTGGCGCGACCCGAAATGCCCTTGAACGAAGCGATTAAAATTTTAGCCGATCGACGCATTAGCGGTCTTCCCGTCGTAGATGAGAATGACTTGTTGGTAGGAGTCATCTCCGAAACCGACTTGATGTGGCGGGAAACCGGCGTAACTCCGCCCGCTTACATAATGGTGCTCGACAGCGTAATTTATTTGGAAAATCCCTCTCGTTACGAGCGAGAACTCCACAAGGCTTTAGGACAAACAGTAGGAGAAGCCATGAGTACAGAGCCAGTTACCATCGGGCCCGACAAATCTGTCCAAGAAGCTGCCAAACTGATGCACGATCGCAGCATCCATCGATTGCCGGTGGTCGATACTGCGGGTAAAGTAATCGGCATCCTCACTAGGGGAGATATTATTCGCTCGATGGCTGCCGAATCTTAAATTAACTGTTGCAGTTCCAAGACTGTATCAGAAAATGAGTCGAGCGCTCTTTCAATCTCCCTCACTTTTGGCAATTACCAATTACCAAATCTAAAATCTAAAATCTAAAATCTCAAATCCGATGAGCATTACCCCTGAGTCTGTCGAACAATTGCTGAATTCCGAGGATTTTGGCGAAAGACTGCGAGCAGTCAACCAACTGCGGCAACTAGAACCCGCGATCGCCTATAAACTGATTCAAATTGCGATCGGCGACAAAAACGTCCGGGTTCGCTACGCAGCAGTCAGCCAGATATCAACCCTCGGCACGCAGAATCTGCCGAACGCTTTAGAGGTACTGCGAAACAGCCTGAACAACGACCCCGAACCCGACGTGCAAGCAGCAGCAGCCGATGCTTTGGGCGCATTGAAATTAACCGATGCTTTAGAAGATTTGCAGCAAGTTTATAGCAGTACCTCTGAATGGCTGGTGCAACTGAGCATCGTCGCGGCTTTGGGAGAAATGGGAGATCCGAAAGCCTTTCCGATGTTAGAAAATGCCCTCACTTCTGAAAACGAATTGATTCAAACCATTGCCATCAGCGCATTAGGTGAATTGGGAGATAAACGGGCGCTGCCGCTGCTGCTTCCCTACGCTTCCAATGCAGATTGGCAGATCCGTTACAGAGTCGCCCAAGCTTTGGGGCGGTTGGGCGGTGCAGAAGCACAGACAGCTTTGGAAATTCTCGCCAAAGATGAGGTCGATCAAGTTGCTCAGGAGGCTAAAGTCGGACAAGAAAATAGTTTGAAATCTTGAGATTGCTTTCGCGATCCGGAACAACCCTGCGCGGTTGTGAATTTTGAATTAATTTAGATTTTTTTGTGAGGATTCTACTAAAAACTTAGTTGGCGATCGCACACAGAATTCAGAAACCCGGTTTCTTCCTATATTTGTCGTTCCTCTCTGCAAAACTCGTAGAAACCGGGTTTCTAGCCAGCCAGCGGGCTGGGTGCGCCGCGTAAACCATACTAATCAGGAAAAATCTCAAATCTCAAATCTCAAATCTAAAATTGTATTGATGCCACGGGCGATCGCACATGGGAGCATCTCAGTTTTGTAAAAAGCATTTTTTTTTATTGTAGTGCGAGCGTCCCCGCTCGCGTATTGTACAATACGCGAGCGGGGACGCTCGCACTGTAAATGCAAAACTGAGATGCTCCCATCGCAAATTCCTTTGAAACTATCCTTAAATTCGAGCGTACTCTTCCCTTTACCAATCATAGCGGGGCTCTTGACATCCACACTTTGACAACAGCTATAATCAAAATAGATACAGCAGCGGCAGGGATTAACACAATTATTGAATTGTGTCCAGCCAGCTAGCGATCGGGGAAACTATCGTTAAGAGGGTAAGTCATCTACCAGCAAAAAAACTCTTAAAACTCGTGAACGTCCCCATGCTTGAACAACTACAAAATTCCGGTTATCAGTCCTCTGACATTTTAATAGGAGAGCGATCGGCCTCTCAAGTAGCACCAAGCCCAACCAATCAAAACTTTATTAATAGAGTTTTAGAACTTACCAACATCGAACGCAGCAAATTGAGTTTGTCCCCGCTAACCTTAAATACTCAGTTACTAAATGCGGCGGCAAATCACAGCCAAAACATGGCACTGCAAGACTTCTTTTCCCATACCGGAAAAGATGGTTCGTCATTAGGAAGTCGGATTTCTGCAACGGGCTATCAATTCTCAGCGGCGGCAGAAAACATTGCTGCGGGCTCTTCTACACCCGAACAAGTTGTATCATCGTGGATGAACAGCAGCGGCCACCGGGCTAACATTCTTAACCCGAATATCAAAGAAATTGGGATTGGTTACTATTTCTTAGCCGACGATACTGGCACAGAAAATTGGAATCACTATTGGACGCAAGTTTTTGCGACTTCTCTTGACGGTAGTGTCAATCCCGCACCGACACCGACACCTACTCCCACACCTACTCCCACACCAAACACTATATCTATTACTTCGCCAATACCCAATGCTACAGGGGACGGCAGCCCGACACAAGCACCCAAAAATACAGCCAGTGGCGGCAATTATTTCCTATCAGATAGTGCCGATACTCAAATACCAACAAATGCTGCGGGATTGCCAATTTTTGCCCTTTCCGGCAAAGACAATATCACGGGGGGAGAAGGTGCTGATAGCATTAATGGAATGCAAGGTGCGGATACAATTAATGGCGCAGGTGGCAATGACAGCTTATCCGGTGGCAAAGAATCCGATTTAATTGATGGCGGTGTTGGCAATGATTTTATCAGCGGCAACAATGATAACGATCGACTAATCGGAGGAGACGGTAACAATACTATTCGCGGCGGCAAAGAAGATGATGTCTTGATTGGCGGTAACGGATCCGATGTGTTGGCGGGCGATCGCGGGCAAGATATTCTGACGGGCGGCGGCGGAAATGATACGTTTATCTTAGCAGGAGGTTTGTCTGCTTCGGCTACTTTAATTGGTGCGGATGTGATTACCGATTTTGTGGCTGGGGATAAAATTGGTTTGACTGACGGTATCGGATTTGCCAATTTGACTTTTGAATCTGTGAGTTTGCAGTTGGATGGAGGCGCAAGCATCCCTTCTACGGCGATTAAGTCTGGCAGTAATTATTTGGGAATCGTGCAGGGTGTAAATCAAAGTCAGCTTACGGCGATCGTTTTTGTGAATGGGTAACGGGGAATCGGTAGTGTAAAATTTTACTTATGCAGCTTGTAAGGTGCGTCAGTTGGTAGGGATTGGATAGGTAGCCCAGATTGTCGAAGCTGACGCACCCTACTACTTCAGTTGTTATAGCAATTCTCCCAAATCTTGCTACAAACTGCATGATTACTAAGAGGGATAACTATGAAAAAAGTAGCCGTGTTTGGCAACGCTGGAGGCGGTAAATCAACTCTCAGCAAGAGATTATCAGAAATCACTGGTTTGCCACTTTACGCCTTGGATAAGATTCAATATCAATCTGGGGGCGCTGAGGTTCCAAATGAAGAATATAAGCGTATCCATGAGAAAATTTTGGCTACTGACCGATGGATTATAGACGGTTTTGGTTGTATGGAAACCGTCTGGCTTCGACTCAACGAGGCGGATAGTCTGGTTTTTGTCGATCTGCCCTTATACGTGCATTTCGGGTGGGTGACTAAACGGCTGATTACAGGTAAGTTTATACCGCCAGAAGGCTGGCCGGAAAAGAGCCCCATCTTGAAGAGTTCAATTAATAGTTACCGCGTTCTTTGGTTGTGTCACAAGTATTTGACTCCCAGATATCGCGAGTATGTCGATCGCGCCCAAAATACCAAAAGTGTTTATCACATCAGATCCACTGAAGAGATTTCACAATTTTTTGCATCGATATCGCAAATGACAGTTGACAGTTGACAGTTGGCAGTTGGCAGTTGTTAATGACTAATGACTGCTGACTGCTGACTGCTGACTACTGACTACTGACTAATGACCAATCGATGCTACTGCCGATCGCAAATTCCCTTGAAACTCCCCCAAAATGCGATCGCACTCTTCCTTCTCCAAATTAGTCCAGTGCATCATCAAAGCTAACTTAACAGACTTGCCACTTTTTTCGAGCAAAAAACCCGCTTCATCCCGGTTCAAATCAGTCAAATCTTGCAACATCCGCACAGCCCGATCGCGCAATTTCTTATTAGTTACTGCCACATCAACCATCCGATTGCCGTAAACCTTCCCCAGCTTCACCATTACCCCAGTCGAAATGATATTTAAAGCCATTTTTGTGACTGTACCGGCTTTCAAGCGCGTCGAACCAGCTACTACCTCCGGGCCAACCAACAACCGAATATCAACATCAGCCTCAAAATTGACTTGTTCGACGGGTACGCAGGCCATAAACACAGTCTTCGCCCCCCGCTGGCGTGCCGCCTGCAAAGCGCCCGCGACAAACGGCGTCGTACCTCCAGCCGTAATCCCGACAACTACATCTAGATTATTAATGTGACGGTGGGCGATCGCCTCGGCCCCATCCTCAGCCCGATCCTCCAAATCCTCCGAACTCCGCACCAAAGCCCCCGCACCCCCGGCAATTATGCCCTGTACGAGTTCTGGCGGCGTGCAGAAGGTGGGGGGACACTCGGCCGCATCCAGCACCCCCAAGCGCCCGGAAGTACCCGCACCGACGTAAAACAGGCGGCCTCCTTGACGCAGAGACTCTGCTGCAATGTCGATCGCATGGGCTAACTGTTCGCGGGCGCGGGCGATCGCGCTTAAGGTTTGGGCGTCTTCCCGGTTGAACAAGTCCACTAATTCGATCGAACTGAGTTGGTCTAAATTCTCGCTGTTGGCATTCACCTGTTCCGTCAGCAGATGCCCTCTTTCTTCTAAATTTTTCATCTTTCTTCCCCCTTGGAGACTCGCGCTGTACCTGTACCCAGGTCAGCAGCGAGAGGAAAAGGGGGGCAAGGTTTATGCTGCATACGAATAACCATCCTTTCTGTGAACAATTGAACAATATTTGTGGCTAATTCCTGACACCAATTCGCTCGGCGGAAATATTGAATGAGCCACTGGTTCTTACGGCAACACGTCCAACGTATGTACCAATTTTCTTGCCAGAGGTTACAATCGCTTTGACGATATCTCCCGTTTGAAAACCTTTAACAAACTTAAGTCTGGGGACATAGCGAGATGGAAAGCCGAATTTGCCAGTGCGGCACATTTGACGTGTCCCGTGACCAGTTGCTTTGATCGATAGTGGCTTGCTTGTTAAAATCTTCAATGACTCAACCTTTCCGACACAAGCTGCATCTAGCCAATGAGTTTTAGGTAAATTTAATTGAATGCGGTTGAACTTCGTTAAGCCACCACTACCTGTAGAAACAGGCTTGCCTGTTGTACGGAGTCGATTAAATAATGCCCAGCGAGTTGAGTTAACGGCTGCTGCGTCTTTTAACGGACGTTTTGCTTGAGATAGAATCCGCTTCAAAATCTCTGGCTTTTTAGACAAGAATTGCTCAACATCTTGAGTACCT
Organism: Microcoleus sp. T3_D1; assembly: GCF_036700405.1. Lineage (NCBI taxonomy): Bacteria > Bacillati > Cyanobacteriota > Cyanophyceae > Oscillatoriales > Microcoleaceae > Microcoleus > Microcoleus sp. T3_D1. The sequence continues at coordinate 21,457 of NZ_JAUBOV010000033.1, read as the reverse complement.
TTCTTTTTGTTGCAAGCATCGCAAGCAAGGCAAAGATTAGAAATGCGATTAGATCCGCCTTTGGCTTTGGGATGAATGTGCTCGACTTGTAGCGGTGTATTTATTTCACCACAGTAAGCGCATTTTCTCTCCCATTTGTTCAACAAATACTCGCGCATCTCATAGCCATGCAAAACGCCTTGTTGGTACTCGATTCCAGAGATTTCTGGGTTTTCTAATTGCTGTAAGTCAAATCGCACAAGCTCTTGAGCAATAGAAGCAATGGGGGCGAGTTTCATCAATCTAGTCACCCATGTCAGTGTTGTTTCGACGCGGTGCTGCAAACTTGGGGCTAGCCAACCTTTAGGGCGAGTCCTGTTTAAGAATCTGGCCCGACGATAGCGAGTATGGCGATTCCTCCTGCCTCTACGCAATGAACGGCGAGATTCCAGACTGGCTTTAATAGCTTGTCCTCGGTGTGTTAACTCTGCACCAAAGATTACGTTTTCTCCTTGTATTAACGCAATTCCCGTAGTTCGAGAGCCAGGATCTATTTTGAGAGTGATTGGTTTTTGCGGTACTGTTACCTCTACTTTCAAAATTAGCGTGAATGGATACCTTTTGAAGACAGCAGCTTTGCCATTAGTTAGCAATTTACGTGCCAATCCGGGGCGGATTGGATTGAGCGGTCGTTTTTTGGTATCAAGTACAAAAACCAAATTAGACATTTAAGTCCTCCCTTACGGGGTAATGTTTGCTTCGTCAATGTTTAAGGTCGGTAACTATCTTAAAAGCACTGGCTTAACCCTTACACCTGTTTAACTTTTAAGTTCTAGAGCGGAAGACTAGCACGCATCCTCCGGTAGGTACTTCAACGCTTACCTTAAACGTAGTGGGCGAACCACTTAGACTGGTCAACTAGGCTCTTTCTGTGCCCGCGCTGTCTCGGTACTCCGAGCAGCGCCGGGTGATTGACGTTTTTTGATTAGTCATTAGTCATTGGTCATTGGTCATTGGTCATTAGTCATTGTCATTAGTCATTAGGTGTACAAAATAGGGTACGCACTGCCTGCCCGCTGGTGAGCTTGGTGAAGTCGTGACTCAAAGGCTCGAAATTTGCGCTTGCGGGCGATCGGCTAAATCTACTTCCTTTGAGAGAGGCAATTCCCCATTACCCATTACCCATTACCAATAACTGCTGACTAATGACTAATGACTAATGACTAATGACTATTACAAAAGTCCTTCGAGTCGGCGGCGAATCGAATCCAGTTCGTTTTGGGAAACGTCAGAATCCGGCTCCGGCTCTGGCTCCGGCTCCGGCTGCCACTTAGTCTGTGTTACATTGTTTTCTGGCGGAATCTCCAGCGCGCCGGCCGGCACCAGTTCCCAATCATAATCAACATCATCGCAGAACTCCTTAATTTCCTCATCGTCCATCGCCTCGACAGTGGGCTCTGGGAAATCCTGAGCTTCCAACATCACGCCAAAGCGGGTGGCGTCGTCTTCTGACTCAAACATCAGAACTTTATTGCGATCGCCGAGTTGAATGGTATGAATTCCCTCATTCTCGGTGCGGGCATTGAAGAGTAAGACGAACACTCGCATAAGTTTTAAAGACCTTCTTAACCACCGTTTTTTTATCTTAGGAGCGATCGTGCGATTTTAGATTTTAGATTTTAGATTGACTGTCGGTTTTAGGTGGTGTTGCGTGTTTTGATTAAGTTCGGTAAAGGTTTCTGGAGTCTACCCTGGAGGGGGACGTGTTTAGATTTTAGATTTTAGATTTTAGATTTTAGATTGACCACCGAGCCTGCACTAGCGGGATCGAGAGGATTTAGGGGAGTTGGAGGACTTGGTATTAGGTGGTGTTGCGTGTTTTGATTAAGTTTAGTAAAGGTTATTGGACTCTGCCCCGGAGTGGGACGTGAATCTTGAAATTCGATCCTCTGCTGCAAGCAACGCTAACGCCCGATCGGCACTTCCGATCTCACTTGTGAGTCTACCAAAGGCAGAAGCCACGCTGGCGGATCGCAGAAATTATACCTGTCTAAAATCGGCTGATTCCCTTAATTCCTGAATTCTCTGATTTCTGAGAAACACCCATGACTAACTCGGACGATAACAAAAATCAACTCGCACCCCGTCCCCACCGCCGCTGGTGGCGTCTGCTGCTGCTTAGCGGTACAGGATTGGGCATTATCGCCTTGGTTGGGGCGGCGCTAGGATACCAGTGGGTGCGGGAAAAGTTAGCTCCTTTGGTGGAAACGGAAGTCAGTCAGTTGCTGAAGCGGCCTGTGCAACTCGGACGTTTGGAGGGATTTTCTCTGACAAGTTTGCGATTTGGCCGATCGACTTTACCTGCAACTGCTACCGATCCCGATTACGCCTCTACAGAAGCAGTTAAAGTCAAGTTTTCGGTTTTGCAACTGCTGTTCACCCGCACTCTCAAATTAGATATTACTTTAGTTCAAGCCAACGCTTATATCGAACAGGATGCTCAAGGCCGCTGGGTTAATCTTCCCACAGCAGAGCGGAAATCTCCGGGTTTATTTAAAACTGAAGTTGAAGCAATTCGAGCTGAAAATGCCAGGGCGCTTTTGGTGCCGAGTCCCCCAGTCGGACAGAAAAGTTCGGCTCCGATTTCTGTAAATTTGAAAAATGGCAGTGCTTTATTTCGCGACCAAAATCAGCGCGTTCTCTACGAAGTCAACGGTCAGTTTACTAACCGCGATAATTTTATACTTAAAGCTGATTCTATGTTACCTGCAGCTCAAACTAACCTGCAGTTGCAGGGTCAAAATTTGCCTTTGCCCGACCTCGCTCGCTTGCTAAGACTTTCCAGCATTTCTTTACAAAAAGGTCTTGCTAATGGCAATTTGACCGTGCAAGTGCGAGACAATAAAGTATCGGGAATTACCGGAACGGCTAGTTTTGGAGGAGTGCAAGCGAGTATTCGTCCGCTGAAACAAACTATACAAAATAGCAGCGGCCAGTTGCGGTTTCAGGGAACTAATTTTATTGTCGATAGTCTGGCGGCTAATTACGGTCTAATTCCCCTTAGAATAGCAGGAACAGTTGCAACTGGAACTAATTTTAATTTGGAGAACGCTAGCTTCAATCTAACAACTAACGTGCAACCAGTTGCTTTTGCAAGTGTTGTCAGTGCGGTGGAGACAGAGTTAGGGCAGAAAGTAGTATTACCCGTAGCTGTTGCAGGGGAAGTGAAGGCGGATGCCAAGCTGACTGGAACAGTTGCAATGCCGGTGCTCACAGGTACGATCGCCTCGACAAAACCCGCTACGGTCGATCGACTGCAATTAAATAATATTAGCACTAACTTCAAATTGGAACGCGGGAGAATGGCTCAAACCCCAACTCCCGATTCTCAATCTTCTATTCCCCCGTTTTCCTCTTTAGCTTTGACTTTGAGCGATATTTTGGTAGTGCCGGCGGCGGGGGGTAAACTTGGCGGGAAAGGTCAAGTTGATATTGCTTTGGGAAGTAATAATTCTCCATCTGGTTTGGTGTTTGACTTGCAAGCTGAAAACTTGCCCGCAGATAATCTAGCCCAAATTTACGCTCTCCCCATTCCTGCTACTGTTACAATTGGCAGTGTGTCCGCAAAAGCTCAAATTTTCGGCCCGTTAGACAACATTCAAGCTAGAGTTCAATGGCAAGCACCGCAAGGGACTTTCCCCGCTGCGGGCTCCATTCGAGCCGGAGGAAATTCGGCGGATTTGCAAAATACTGTTGTGAAAATTGGCGACGCTTCTGTTAACGTGGATGCTGCGCTAAAAGACCGTCAATGGCAAGCTTTGATCGAGGGCAATGGCGTGGATCTCAACAGTTTGCAGCAAGTCCTGCCAGACCTTAATTTGCCTCCTGAACTAGCAGGTGTATTCAGCGGCACCGTCGAAGCTGCGGGCACTCTGGACGATTTGAGTTTAAATGCGATCGCTGCGACGGGCAAAGGAACGCTGAATATTGCTGACAGTATTGTTGATGTTAATGGCGAACTAGAATCTGGTCGTTGGCAAGTTTTTGGCAACACAGAAAAAGTAGCTGTCAATCAATTGATTGATATTGGCTTGCCGTTTTTAACACGGGAAAATACCGCCAATCTCGACAATCTAAAATCCAAAATCGAAAATCTAAAATCGTTAAGCGGACAGCTAGCCGGTGAATTTAAAGTTGCGGGCAATGTTGACGATTTGACGGCGGGCGGAATCAATGTTACTGGCAACGGTAGGCTCAATTTTGCCGACAGCAATGTGAATTTAAACGGAGAATTGGTAGGGGGAAACTGGCAAGCAACAGCAGAAACCGATCGCACTTCCATCAGCCGGTTGGTAGATTTGACACTGCCGATTTTAGATGCGGCTTCAGCATTCAATCCCGAAAATCAGCAATCTGCAAATCTCAACAATCTAAAATCCAAAATCCAAAATCTAAAATCGATTGACGGACTGCTATCGAGTCAATTTACAGCATCGGGAAGTCTTGACAATTTGACTGCTAGCAGCATCAATGCCATCGGCAGCGGCAGACTCAATCTTGCCGGTAGTGATGTTAATTTTAAAGGAGAATTGGTAGCCGGAAACTGGCAGGGAACAGCAGAAACCGATCGCACTTCCATCAGCCGCTTGGTAGATTTAGGATTGCCGATTTTAGATGTGGCTTCAGCATTCAATCCCGAAAATCCCCAAACAGTCGCCAACCTCAACAATCTAAAATCCAAAATCCAAAATCTAAAATCGATTGACGGACAAATATCCAATCAAATTCAAGCCAGCGGCAGTCTTGATAATTCAACCGCCGCTGACATAGGCGTCAGCAGCAGCGGCACACTCAATATAGGGGACGGTACTCTTGCTTTTAGAGGTAAATTAGAAGACAGACGCTGGCAAGCTTTCGCCGATGCCGATCGAGTTATTCTCAGTCGCTTAGAACAAACAATCCGCAATCTCCAACTGTTTCCACTAACGGCGACTTTGCCTAAAGGATTTGACGGCAGAGTTAACGGCGAATTCCAAGCAGCGGGCAGTTTGGATAACTTGACAGCGAAGGGAATTAGTGCTAGTGGAGAAGGAGTGATTGTGGTCGATCGACTCGGGGCGATCGATACTACGGCCAAATTAGAAAACGGCAACTTGCAAGCATTGCTGGAAACCAACGGAATTGCCGTCAGTAATTTAGAACAAACCCTCAAACAAACAGGTTTGCTGACAGCGGATTTACCGCCAGAAATTAACGGAACCCTCGACGGCCAAGTCCGCATTTTGGGAACAGTAGATAATCTAACCGCCAACAACATCACCGCCAACGGCGACGGACAAATTCGACTCGCCAACGGCGGAGGAATTGTCAATGCTAAAGGCCGCGCCGAATCGGGGAATTGGCGCGCGTCAATTGAGGGCGAGCAAATTGCTCTAAGTCGCTTCCAGCAAGCCTTTGAGTCGCAGCGACAAAGCTTGCAAGCCCAAGGTGTAGTTTCTGGTTCCCAAAATCTCCCGCAGCTTGGAGGACTGTTTAACGGCAATATCAATTTATCCGGCGCGATTGGGGCGGGCACGGGGGCACCGCCCCTACAAAATGTTCGCGCCGGCGGCAGTTTCCGCATCTCGGAATTGCCGTTTTTGAAACAACCTTTTGAGGCAGTATTTAATTGGGATGGCAAACGGGTGGAAATTGAGAACGCCACAACTCCCGGTTTGACAGCAAACGGCTTTGTTAACGTCGAACTCGAAGGTAAAGGAGGGCCGTCAATTTCCAACTTAGATTTGGATGTCAAACTCGCCAACTTTAACCTGGAAGCCTTACCGACTGAACAATTAGCATTTTTGAGACCAATTGGTCTCAAAAATCCTTCAGAGAATAATCTTCCCCTGCGCGGCAATGTAGATTTTACCGGCAGCCTCACCGGAACCCTCGCCGCCCTCAGCTTAGTTGGCGACGTGGAAGTGCGGGATTTAGCAGTAAATCAAGTCGCTTTTGACCCGGTACTGGCGGGGAGTGTGAATGCCGATGCTGGGAAAAGTGTAGATTTGCGTTTGGCCGGTCGCCAAGACAAAATCGAAGTAGCTTTAAATCCATCTTTTCTGCCGACATCTTTCTTAATTCAACGCGGGGAATCTGTGGCTAGGGGCCAAACCGAGGGAGAAACTTTGCGAGTTAATTTAAGCGATTTTCCCCTCGCTGCTTTGAATCTATCACCCGGTAAAGAGGCGGGTTTGGGGCCGATAACTGGTACGGTTTCGGGACAAGTAAATGTGCCCGGTTGGAAGATGCCGTTAAATCCGGCGACTTTGCAAGCAAGCGGACAAATTGCGATCGCCCAACCGGCGATCGGCTACATTAAAGGTGACAGTTTCCAAGCCGAATTCAGCTACGCTAACGGCAGCGCTACTCTCACAGATGGCATATTCCGCCAAGGCAGCGGTCAATACTTAATTTCCGGTAATGTTCAAACAGGCGCAAACCCGCAATTTGCCGGGAAAGTTAAGGTACAGGAAGGCAATTTGCAACAGGTTTTAACCGCTTTGCAATATTTCAATTTAGGCGACTTGGCTAGAGGCTTAAAACCTCCCGTTTACGGTGACAGTGGCGACGTGCAAACTGTAGCAGTGGGAGAATCAGAAGCCCCGCTAATCGAACAGTTGCGCCGTTTGGCAGAAATTGAAATACTTTTGCAGCGACAGCAGGCAGTGGAAAAATCAGAAAAAGTGCCTCCCTTATCTCAATTGCAAGGCACTTTTGACGCGGAAATTGCTGTCGCCGGTTCTTTGGAAACGGGTGTGGAAGCTCAATTTGACGTGGAAGGTGATAACTGGCAGTGGGGAGAATATGTCGCTGAAACGTTCAGCCTTGAAGGCAGTTTTCAGGACGGGATTTTAACTGTTTTGCCTTTGGAAATTCGATCGGGAAAAAGTGCGATCGGCTTTTCGGGACAACTGGGGCAAAAAGCTCAATCCGGGCAGTTGCGGGTAGAAAATGTGCCCGTGGAAGAGTTGGCAGAACTGGTGGAATTGCCTTTTGTGGATGTCACAGGAAATTTGAATTTGCGGGCGAATTTGGCCGGCAGTTTGGAAAACCCACAAGCCACCGGGGAATTGAGTTTGCTGGAAGGTACGCTAAACGGAGAACCGATTAAACAAGCCGACGGCAGTTTCAGTTACAGCGATGCCCGCCTGAATTTTGGCGGCAGCGCTTTGATAACTCAAACTGAACCGATTGAGGTCGCCGGAAGTTTGCCTTTTGAGTTGCCGTTTGCAGCGGTGAAGGCCGACAGCGATCAAATTGATTTGAGGGCGAATTTGCAAAATGAAGGTTTGGCAATTATTAATGTATTGACTCCGCAAGTTGAGTGGGTCAGCGGTCAGGGACAGGTGCAAATTCGCGTGGGAGGAACGCTGCAAGACCCTGTAGCGCAAGGAATTGCGAATTTTGAAAATGCAACCGTCCGCGCGCAAGCCTTCCCAGAACCGCTGACAGGGGTGACTGGGACGGTGCGCTTTGAGGGCGATCGTATTCGGGTAGAAGGAATTCGGGGACAGTTGAGTCAGGGAGAAGTTGTCGCCCAGGGCGTGATTCCGCTGTCTGTGCCTTTTGCGGAGGGCGATGTCGATGCGGATAATCCTTTGGCTGTAAATTTAGACAAGTTGGCAGTGAACCTGAGAGGATTGTACAGCGGCGGCGTAGTCGGTCAAGTGCAGGCAAGGGGCACGGCTAGGCGTCCGCAGTTGAGCGGTAATATTGAACTGTACAACGGTGAAGTATTTCTCCGAAGTCCCGGCGGCGGCAGAACTGAGTTAGCTTCTTCCTCTTCTGCTTCTGATTCAGATTCCACATCTTCTGCTTCCCCTGCGACTGAGGTTTCTGATTCCCCTTCTGCTGCGACTTCCCCTTCCCCTTCCCCTTCCCCTTCCTTTGAAGTTGGATTGAACGATTTGCGGCTGAATTTGGGCCGGGGAATTCGGGTAACGAGTGCGCCGATATTGAGTTTTCAGGCGACTGGGGGCTTGACGGTGAACGGAACTTTAGATGACCTTCGCCCGGAGGGTACGATTCGGTTGACTTCCGGGTCAGTGAATTTGTTTACAACGCAGTTTAGACTCGATCGAGGATACCCGCAGACAGCTACCTTTGTACCAACACAAGGACTCGATCCGACGCTGGATGTGAGATTAGCAACTTCGGTGCAGGAAGTAACGCGGTTCCGCATTCCCGGCACATCTGTAGCCTCTGAAATAGCAGACGAACCGACAACTTTCGGCAGCGTGCGGAGTGTCCGAGTTCAAGCGTTAGTGCAGGGAAGGGCTTCTCAGTTGGGGGAAAATCTGGAGTTGAGGAGTTCTCCGAGTCGATCGGAAATAGAGATTGTAGCGCTGTTAGGCGGCAGTTTCGTGGAGACTTTGGGACAGGGAGATAGTACACTGGCGATCGCAAATTTAGCCGGTGCGGGTTTATTGAACAACCTTCAATCTGCGATTACTAACGCCACAGGATTAAGCGAATTTCGCTTATTTCCCACTCGAATTAGAGGCAACGAAGCACAAAGTGCTAGTTCCAGTTCTGGTGCGGGTTCTCTCGGTTTAGGTTTAGAAGTTGGATTTGACATCACGCGCAATATTTCAGCATCAATTATTCGAGTTTTGTCAGCAAATCAACCGACAGAATTTACTGTGCGCTATCGATTGAGCGATAAACTTTTACTCAGGAGTTCCAGTAATTTTCAAGGAGACAACCGTGTCACTGCTGAATATGAATTGAGGTTTTAGGCATCAGCCAACAGCCAACAGCCAACAGTTACCAATTTCTAAATAATTTGCTATAATAGTAACAGCAGCAAATTGGTACTGCTAACCCCACACACAAGGTTAGAGGAGTTAAGTCAAATGGCAAACAAACTCCAAGTTAATACACAGTCGATCGGCTACAGCGACTTGTACTGGAACCGCTTTAGTCCGAGAGTGGCGACTATCAGCAGTGTCCGCAACGCCAATCATTGGGAGGGCGGATTTCTCACCTATATTGCATTTCCCACAAAAGTGGAAGCTACAGCAGCAATGAAATATTTGCTCTTGCATCAAAAAGCTGCTGATGTCGATATGCGGAAAGCCAAGCGAATGAAAGCAAAAGGCATTCGGTGGGAACTCAAAATTCGGGGTTTAGCTTTTAATGAAGTGCTGAAACTGGCAACAATGGATATAACTGGAAAGCTAGTTATGTCACCTGCAACTACTACTGAAGCCACAGGCTGATAATTGAAAAACTTCGTAGTTGCGCTAAGGGTGGTAAAGCGCAACTACCAGCCTAAAAATCCCTAAAAGATTGCATTTTTCTTCTTCCTTCTTCCCTCTTCCCTCTTCCTTCTATAATATGCGTTTCATCAGCCCCAAAACAGACTTTGCATTCAAAAAAATATTCGCTTCTTCCGAACATCCAGAAATTTTAATCAGTTTCCTAAATGCCATGCTGTATAACGGAGAACCAACAATCCAAGAAATAGAAATCATTGACCCTTATTCAGCCGGCAGCGTTACAGGATTGAAAGACACTTACCTCGATGTCAAAGCCAAGATTACCGGCAACAAAACCGTGATTGTGGAAATGCAGGTACTCAACGTCGCCGCCTTTGAAAAACGGGTAGTGTACAATGCAGCGACAACCTATTCTACTCAACTCAAAGCCGGAGAAGGTTATTTAAAGTTAAATCCAGTCATTGCTTTAACCATCACCGACTTTATCTTATTTGAAAACACGGAAAAACTAATCTCTAACTTTGAATTCACAGAAACAGAAGAGAAATTCGTCTATCCCAACTGCGAGTTAAAGTTAGTGTTTGTGGAGTTACCGAAATTCAAAAAAGAATTGAATGAACTCGAAACTCTGCCGGAAAAATGGATTTACTTTATGAAAAACGCGCCCTCTTTGGAAGCAGTACCAGATACATTGGGGTCTATTGAAGAGATTAATACCGCGCTGGAAATTGCCAACCGAGCAAATTTGACACTAGACGAATTGAATGATGTAGACAAGCGAGAAATGTTTATCCAAGACCAAATCGGGTCTGTGATGAAAGGGATAGAAATTGGTCTACAACAGGGGATTGAACAGGGAATACAACAGGGAATCGAACAAGGAATCGAACAGGGAATCGAACAGGGAATCGAAAGGGGTAAAATTGAAGGGGAAATAGGATTAATTATGCGTCAGATAGTGCGGCGGGTGGGTGATGTTACACTGGAAGTTCAAACTCGCATCCAGGGGTTATCTGCGGAACAGTTAGATGATTTAGGAGAAGCTTTGTTGGATTTTAGGAGTCAAGAGGATTTGATTGCGTGGTTGGAGTCGGCGGCGGGATGAACTGATGAGTTAAAAAGAGACTCAATCGATTTTAGATTTTAGATTTTAGATTTTAGATTGAAGCATTGAAGCATTGACCCCACGGATAAATTCGGGGGCTTGTTTATCGGATACACGTCAGGGATTTTTAACGTGGATTTGGTATAATTCCCAATCTCTGCATTCCTTTAAACTTTAGTATCTGCGGGAACTTCCCTCTGTACCAGCATCCAACCTAACAGCGCTAAACTAACTCCAAGAATGAGAAATCCTAAATCCCAAGCTAACTCGTTGATACCGGGTTTGACGTGGTGGATTCCCAAAATTTGATGGTCAACAATGCCTTCAACAAAGTCAAACAATCCAGCACCAATTAATATTGAACCCAAAAAAGTTTGAGTTGACAAAGGAACATCTTTGCGCTTCACAGCACTCCACAAACAGAAGATTCCCGCCACTGTTACCAACCAATCCGCAGCGTGAAACAATCCATCTCCGAGGGTATTTAATTCTAAACCGGCAACGGTAGCATCGGTTTTAACGCTGCTAAACATATGGTGCCACTGGAGGAGTTGGTGCAGCACAATGCCGTCAAAAAAGCCGGATTGACCGATACCGAGGAGAATTCCTGCGATAATTAGAGGTCGGCGGTTGTTAACAGCGGTGGCTGGTGAGTTTGTGCGATCGTCCAATGGAAAACCTCAGATTATTTAACTGCTGAGCCTGGGTCGGTGAAGGGATTTGCCAATACATTTTTTAGTTTTGCTGGGGAGGAGGGGCGATCGCATCATCCGCGCGATAGATTTCTGGATACTCTTGATGCTTAATGCCAACTACAAATCTAGTTTATAATTTGATTAACCATTCATCAACAGTCATATTCTCAAACAAAATAGGTTGAATTCGCCTCAAAACTTCCTCAATTATATCTGATCGACATTCACTAAGAAAACTTGCCTGCCTTGCGCGATAATCTTGCATAACGGAGTTGATCCGTCATAATTACACCTGTTATCGTTTCACCTTCGGGAATGGGAAGATAAAACGGATTTTTGCGTTGTGTGTTGCTAATGGGACAGACGAACACAAACCCCATTTTTTGGTTAAATTTAGTTTGACTCACCACCAGTGCAGGCCTAGTCCCCATTTGTTCGTGTCCTGCTTGAGGGTCAAAATTGAGGCGAATAAAATGACCTCGTTCGGGGATATAGTTTACCAAACTTCCTCTCCTTCTGGTTTTCCCCAAGAGACTTCTTCGCTAGATTCTATTTCGCCTGCCAATAATTCATCTAGGGTATACTTTGATATTTTATTATTTACAGGCTCTATGACCAGTTTCCCATTTTCTATGCTGCAAATTACTGAATCTTCGGCTTTAAGGTTGAGAAACTTTACTATGTAGTCTGGTATTGGCAAAGCCAAGGAATTACCTAATTTGCTGATGTGTATTTTAGCGGTCATACATTTGCGATATTAACACTCAGGTTTATTTATTCTAACCCAATATTGGGCGGGGCGGGTTTATTGAGATTGCTGTTTATAAACATAGAGGTTGGTGAACCCGCCCTTACATAACCTTTGTCTATGCAAATACTGCTTCTACGGCTTTCGGCAATGCGATCGGCACAAAATATGTAACTGGATACAAATAATCTTCGCCGGATTCATCAATAACTCGAATAAATTGATGTTCCGCAGCGCGATTGTCCGGTATCATTTGGTAGATTTTTCGCACTTCCCATGATGCTTGATAGTCTTGATTGTTAATGCAAACTACAAATTGTGTTTCTAAGTTAAACTTCAACATATTTGCATAAAGTAGTCTGTTCAGAAGCAGTTGCCTCTGTCAACAAAATCGTCCCCTCAGTTGTCAATTCCCATCTATCGCGAGGCGAACCTGTTTCTACATATCGCTGAACCAAGCCATCAGCAGCCAGTTTTTTTAAGACAACCATCATGTCAGGTTCTCGCGGTACATCTCTACGGGAAAGTGCATTCGCGAGTTCGTACCAACTCCACTTTCCTTGACCTTTAGCTACTAATTCCAGCAGCACTAATTCAAGCTGGGTTAATTGAGTTAGGTTTTTCATCAAAATTCCTCTACGCTCGGATGAAATAAAACGCCGAATCCTTGTTTTAATTTATAATCTTCAAGAGTAGCTGTGTGAGCATTGTTCCCAAGTTCATAAGCCTGATCCGGGTCGGCTGGTTGTCCAGTTGGGTAGCCAAGCTTTTTATACCTGAGATACTCGCGTAACTCGTGAGTATAAAAGCGTAAATCAACAGGCTCAGCTACAAGGGTCTGGGTGGTGATACCTCTTAACCTTTCAACCATTCTTAGCTCAGCTTCACCAACGGGATTAAATCTGCGAACATGAGCTTCAACCAAGGCAACGCCTTTATCAGTAATTTTAACATTTTGATAAGATAAGTTGAGAATCTTGCCGCCAGCTTTTGAGGGATTGAAAGGTCTGCCACTTGTTGCACCTTTTTCTATCCTTTTATTCTATTGACCTTAATCTACTGGCATAAGTGTTTGAGACTCAAAACTATCTAGATATTTTTGCCAGTCGGCGATCGCCCACAATAATTTTAAATTGTACCTGAAATTTATCAACTGTTAAACAAGCCCCCGGATTCATCTGTGGAATGGGCCTCTTGCCCGCCCGGAATGTTAAATTTTAATACTAAAAAATCGATCGCCCGATCGCTCAAAACTACATAATGTGAGTTACAAGTTCGTAGGCGTAAGCCGGGGCGTAGCCATCGTACTTCTATCAAAAATCCTAAATCCCAAAACCTCATTGCCCAAACAGACCCTTTCTATGGCAACCTAAAAAACAGCAGACACAATTTTATAAACTCTAATTACAGAACACTAGCAACCAGTTATGCAAACTCTGCCGAACCCCACTAAAACCGCATCTAGCCAACCCACCTTCGACACCACCATCAAACGCCGCAAAACCCGGCCAGTCAAAGTCGGTAGCGTCACCATCGGCGGCGGCAACCCCGTCGTCGTACAATCGATGATTAACGAAGACACCCTCGACATCGACGGATCAGTCGCCGGAATTCGTCGCTTGCACGAGATTGGCTGCGAAATCGTCCGCGTCACCGTGCCCAGCATGGCCCACGCCAAAGCTTTAGCCGAAATCAAGCAAAAACTGCACGCCACCTACCAACCCGTGCCCCTCGTGGCCGATGTCCACCACAACGGCATGAAAATTGCCCTCGAAGTGGCCAAACACGTAGACAAAGTGAGAATCAATCCGGGACTTTACGTGTTCGAGAAGCCGAAAGCCGACAGAACCGAATACACCGACGCCGAATTCGCCGAAATTGGCGAAAAAATCCGCGAAACCCTGGAACCTCTGGTGATTTCCCTGCGCGACCAAGGCAAAGCTTTGCGAATCGGCGTTAATCACGGTTCCCTCGCCGAACGGATGCTCTTTACCTACGGCGACACGCCCGAAGGCATGGTAGAATCCGCCCTGGAATTCATCAAAATTTGCGAATCCCTCGACTTCCGAAATATCGTCATTTCCCTGAAAGCCTCCCGCGCGCCCGTGATGGTTGCTGCTTACCGCTTGATGGCGCACCGGATGGACGAACTCGGCATGGATTACCCGCTGCATTTGGGCGTCACGGAAGCAGGAGACGGCGAATACGGCCGCATCAAATCCACCGCAGGCCTCGCACCTTTGTTAGCTGACGGCATTGGCGACACCATCCGCGTCTCGCTGACAGAGGCCCCAGAAAAGGAGATTCCCGTCTGCTACAGCATTCTGCAAGCCTTGGGACTGCGGAAAACGATGGTTGAGTATGTCGCTTGTCCTTCCTGCGGTCGCACTTTGTTTAATTTAGAGGAAGTGTTACACCAAGTGAGAGAGGCGACGAAGCATCTCACGGGTTTGGACATAGCAGTAATGGGCTGTATTGTCAATGGACCGGGAGAAATGGCTGATGCTGATTACGGCTATGTCGGGAAGCAACCGGGTTATATCTCGCTGTACCGGGGCCGGGAAGAAATTAAGAAAGTCCCGGAAGACCGAGGTGTGGCAGAATTGATTGACTTGATTAAATCGGACGATCGCTGGGTCGATCCTTAGCCCCGTCAGGAACAGGCAAGATGCCTGTTCCACAAAAAAACATCAAGCTTCTTGTGGGGTGGGCTTCTAGCCCGCCCGAAGAACAGGCAAGATGCCTGTTCCACAAAAAAACATCAAGCTTCTTGTGGGGTGGGCTTCTAGCCCGCCCGAAGAACAGGCAAGATGCCTGTTCCACAAAAAAACATCAAGTTTCTTATGGGGT
>NZ_JAUBOV010000033.1:0-6557 GCF_036700405.1 Microcoleus sp. T3_D1 | reverse complement strand
AGTTTCTTATGGGGTGGACTCCTAGCCCGTCAGGAACAGGCAAGATGCCTGTTCCACAAAAAAACATCAAGTTTCTTATGGGGTGGACTCCTAGCCCGTCAGGAACAGGCAAGATGCCTGTTCCACAAAAAAACATCAAGTTTCTTGTGGGGTGGGCTTCTAGCCCGCCCTGAACAAAACTCGGCAAAGTGGAATAATATATGTAGGCCAAAGGCGAGCCGGCCTTGCCTGTGTTAGATTGAGCGTAATTATTCTGAACTCTTTTCCTCCCGCGCGTCAGACAAATGGTTATAACAAAACGAGGGCTTGTTCTAAGTGCAGCAGCAGTGGTACTCACTGCTGTAACTCTTGCGAACACTGGTTGCAGTTCTAAATCTCTGGCTTCTTTTCGGGGAAGCCCTAAAGAGTTAGTTGATGAAGTTTGGCAAATTATTGACAAAAGTTATGTAGATGGCACTTTTAACCAGGTTGACTGGAAAGCGGTGCGAAATGATTATTTGAACCGGACTTATACCAGCGACGACGAAGCTTACAAAGCAATTCGGGAAATGTTGAAGAAGCTGGATGATCCTTATACGCGGTTTATGGACCCTCAAGAGTTCAAGAATATGCAGGTTGAAACTTCTGGGGAACTGACAGGAGTTGGGATTCAGTTGACTCAAGATGAGGAAACCAAAAAGTTGGTGGTGATTTCGCCGATCGAAGATACCCCTGCTTTTAGTGCTGGTATTCTGGCAAAAGATATCATTATTAAGATTGACGGCAAAACGACAGAAGGCATGGATACGAATCAAGCGGTAAGTTTGATTCGCGGCCAGGTGAATACACAGGTGACGCTGACGATTTTGCGGGGAAACAAGGAATTAGAATTTAAGCTGAAACGCGCTAAAATTGAAATTCATCCAGTGCGGAAGTCGGTGCAGAAAACCCCGATCGGAGAAGTCGGCTATATTCGCTTAAATCAGTTCAGTGCGAATGCTGCATCGGAAATGCGATCGGCAATTAAGGATTTGGAACAGAAAAAGGTAACGGGTTATATTTTAGACTTGCGTTCCAATCCCGGCGGCTTGCTGTACGGAAGTATTGAAATTGCTCGGATGTGGCTCAAAGAAGGTACGATCGTCTCGACGGTCGATCGAGTCGGTGAGGCCGATAAACAAACGGCAAACAAGGCAGCAATCACAGACAAACCGTTAGTTGTACTGGTAGACGGCGGTTCAGCAAGTGCTAGCGAGATTCTATCCGGTGCTTTGCAAGACAACAAACGCGCAGTTTTGGTGGGAACAAAGACCTTTGGTAAAGGTTTAGTTCAGTCAGTACGCGGCGTGGGAAATGGTGCCGGTTTGGCGGTGACAATTGCCAAGTATTTTACTCCCAAGGGCACTGATATCAACAAGGCCGGGATTGAACCAGATTTTAAGGTAGAACTCAGCGAAGCTCAAAAACAGGAATTGAGGCGCGATCGCGATAAAATTGCTACGACGGCAGATCCGCAGTACGCCAAAGCTATGGAAGTTTTGACAAAGCAAGTTACTGGTAAAACCGGGAACAATAAGGCGGAGGCGAAACCGAATGCTGCCCCACCTAAGCCGACTGCAACGCAAGCAAAACCGAGTGCAGCACCTTCTAAATCGCAGTAGTTTTTAGTCACAAAAACTTCAGTAAAGAAGGACTAAAGTCCTCACTACGAACCTGGTTTGTAGTGAGGACTTTAGTCCTTCTTATCTTCAATCTAAAATCTAAAATCTAAAATCTAAAATTTGGTTGGTTGGCAAATGCCTGCGCGAATTAATCCGATGCGGCGGGCGATGGCATCTTCGGGCGAATCGTAAGGGCCCCACTTTTCAATAATACTGGGGTTTTGTTCTTCGAGTTGGGCGAGCGGCAAAATTTCGCAATTACCCGCAGGACGTTTGACAATATAAAATTTGGGTGTTTCTGTCATAGCTAAATTCGTCAAATAAAAGCTGGATACTAACTAACCAATTCCCTCATTATATCAAATAGGGAAACGGCACTACCCGGCCCAAGTGTGTTTTAGCATGAAAATCGCAGTCCGACATGGGTTTCAACCCCTTCTGGAATGCGGATTTAACCGCCTGCAACTAATAAGAATTAAAAAAAACTAACACTTTTGGAAGATGCCACAAAATTTATCTATGATAAAAATATAGACATTTGTCTAAACAGTGTATTAAACCCTTTCAGAACTACCCAAATATTCTAATCAATACCAAAAAAAACCATGCAATTTTTCCCCAAAACCATCCCCGAAATTCAACCAGAAATCCTACCTGTTAAACAATCACCGCCAGAAATTGTTACTTTCGATGTCGGCGGGATGAAATGTGCTGGCTGCGCGAAAGCTGTGGAACGCCAACTCATGCAGTATTCAGGCGTAATTTCAGCTTGCGTTAACTTGGCCGTAGAAGTCGCGACGGTTGAGTGTCAACCGGGGGCTGTCGATGCAGAGGCTTTAGCGAAAAAGTTGACTGATAATGGATTTCCCTCTCAGTCTCGTTTAGGGGAAAATCAGCGGGAAGCAGAAGCGGCAACAATTGAACGGCGGGGGCAAGAAATTCGACAGCAAATCAAGCAATTGACGATCGCCCTTATCCTAATTATTCTATCCGGTTTAGGTCACGTACTCGGCACAAAAGCCCCAATTCTCAGCAATATTTGGTTTCACTGGGGACTCGCCACCCTAGCTTTGCTGCTACCGGGCCGCCCGATTATCGTTGACGGGTGCCGCAGTTTGTGGCGAAATGCACCCAACATGAATACTTTGGTAGCTTTAGGCGCTGTTACAGCTTACACCGCTAGCAACGCGGCGCTGCTGTTTCCACGGATGGGATGGGAGTGCTTTTTTGATGAACCGGTGATGCTGCTGGGCTTTATTTTGTTGGGCAAAACTCTCGAACAGCAAGCCAGACGGCGCGCTGCATCGGCTTTGCAAGCTTTAATCGCATTGCAGCCGGCGAAAGCCCGCTTAGTTGATTTTAAACTTTCGAGTTTGGATTTGCGATCGCAAGAATTGCCTTTAGACTCGACATCTGCGGTCTACGATCCACAATACATTGAAATTCCCGCCGATCGCGTCCGAGTCGGAGAATGGCTGCAAGTTTTGCCAGGGGAAAAAATTCCGGTAGATGGTGAAGTCTGCGAAGGCAAAACAACCATAGATGAGTCGATGCTGACTGGCGAATCAATGCCAGTTTTGAAGCAACCGGGAGATACAGTTGCGGCGGGAACTATCAATAAATCCGGGGCAGTTGTGATGCGCGCAACTCGCACCGGTAAGGAAACAACTGTAGCTCAAATGGTGGCTTTGGTGCAGGCAGCCCAAACTCGCAAAGCGCCGATTCAAAATTTAGCTGATACTGTCGCGGGATATTTTGTATATGGGGTGATGGCGATATCGGTTTTAACTTTCCTATTTTGGTATTTTGCCGGCACTCATATTTGGCCTTCTGTGCTTTTAGGACACGGGGCAATGGATATGGATCACGGGGCAATGAATATGGGAAATGAATTGCCAATTATCCATTATCAATCGCCTTTGCTGTTAAGTTTGAAATTGGCGATCGCAGTTTTAGTCATCGCTTGTCCTTGCGCTTTGGGACTGGCTACCCCAACTGCAATTTTAGTCGGTTCTGGCATCGGGGCGGAGCGCGGGCTTTTAATTCGCGGTGGTGATGTTTTAGAACGGGTGCATCAATTAGATACGGTGGTTTTTGACAAGACTGGCACTCTCACAACCGGAAATCTCACACTCACAGATTATTTGCCGATTTTCCAGAATTCGGAGTGGGATTTGAACTCAGATATTAATGTTGGCAACAAACAAGATGTTTGTTCCACAATTGATGGGGTTTCTGGCAACAGGCAAGATGCCTGTTCCACAATTGATGGGGTTTCTGGCAACAGGCAAGATGCCTGTTCCACAATTGATGGGGTTTCTGGCAACAGGCAAGATGCCTGTTCCACAATTGATGGGGTTTCTGGCAACAAACAAGATGTTTGTTCCACAATTGATGGGGTTTCTGGCAACAGGCAAGATGCCTGTTCCACAATTGATGGGGTTTCTGGTAACAGGCAAGATGCCTGTTCCACAATTGACTCAAAACTGCTGCAAATTGCGGCGGCGGTGGAAAGGGGCGCTTGTCATCCCATCGCCGCAGCGATTTTGCTGGAAGCTCAACAACAAGGTTTGCCGCTGCTAGCTGCTGAGGATTTCTGCACGGAACCGGGCTTGGGGGTTTCGGCTTTGGTGGAGGGCCGGCGGGTGTTCGCGGGGAATGCTCAGTGGATGAAGGAGCAGGGGGTCGCTGTGGCGACGCAATTGTCGGGGTCTTTGGAAGGCAAAACGGCGGTTTACGTGGCTTCTGAGGGCGTTTTGCTGGGGGTAATCGGGCTAAAAGATACTCTGAGGCCGGATGCTAAGGCGGCGGTGGAACGTTTGCGGGGCATGGGATTGCGGGTGATGATGCTGACGGGGGATACGCCGTCGTCGGCGGCGGCGACGGCGCAGCAGCTAGATTTGACGGAGGCTGATGTTTTGGCCGGGGTGCGGCCGGAGGGGAAGGCGAGGGCGATCGCGACTTTGCAAGCCCAAGGCTGTAAAGTGGCTGTGGTGGGGGATGGTATCAATGATGCGCCGGCTTTGGCTCAAGCTGATGTCGGTATCGGTTTACACTGTGGTACTGATGTGGCAGTTGAAACTGCTCAAATTGTGCTGATGCGAAATGCTTTGATGGATGTTGTTGAGTCGATCGAGCTGGGGCGCGCTACTTTTAATAAGATTCGCCAAAATTTATTTTGGGCTTTTGGTTACAATACTCTGGGAATTCCCGTTGCAGCGGGTATCTTGCTGCCTGCAACCGGAATTTTACTCAGTCCTGCGGCGGCCGGAGCATTTATGGCGTTTAGTTCTGTTAGCGTGGTTACAAATTCTTTGTTTTTGCGCCGGGGATTTCGAGCTTAAATTTAGGGATTGCATATAAAAGTCGGAGGCCATCGGTCATTAGTTAGAAACTAATGACTAATGGTCTCATCCCAAGACGGATACAAGCCCCCCACACCAGGAGTCGAAACCAAAGAAGTTTCGACGTTAGTTCGAGGCCCCAGATTTATCTATGGAGTCACTCTAAAATCTAAAATGTAAAATCGACTGACTGATGGCTAGAGTGCCATACTTTCCAAGAGTCGCCAATTATTGTTGTTCATAACGGAACGACTCACTAGCTCGAACATTTGGCGGCAGTGGTTGTTGGTTTGCAGGGGCAGTTCCTCGTTTTTAATCACGAAGTTCATGCGAACCTCTGAGTCGCTGGCCGTGTTTTTCTCAATTAGGACTTCTGCGGTGACAAGTTTGGCGATCGAAACTTGACCGGGAAGTTCGCGAGCCATGACGGAATCTCCTGTATTGTAGATAATATCAAGATTGCATGACTCTAAAATTTCAATCAGGGATTGACGGAGACGGTCGATCGGAACGGCAACGATAAAAAAACCAGTATAGCGAGCCATAGAAAACTCCAGCCGTGAGGCATTTAGACTTTATTATCATACCGAACCTAGCACCGATGTACAGAACAATATGGATTTATTTTATTCAGGTGGGAAGTTAGGGCAATGAAGGGTAAACTTATCGTGTTTGAGGGGGTTGAAGGTGCCGGTAAAACTACGCAAATGCAGCGCTTGATACAGTTCCTGCAAGCAAGTTGCTGTCTGACAGTCCCGTTGGTGGCTACTCGCGAACCGGGGGGTACTGACCTGGGAAGGGGACTGCGACATTTGCTGCTGAAACAAGATGGGGGCGAATCTGTATCCGATCGAGCAGAATTACTCATGTATGCTGCCGATCGCGCTCAGCACGTCGAAACTTTTCTTAAACCCCAGTTATCTAAGGGAACGATTGTTTTATGTGATCGCTTTACTGACTCTACGATTGCTTATCAGGGCTACGGCCGCGGTCTTAACTTAAATTTAATTAAACAGTTGAATGAAATTGCCACCGGCGACTTGGAAAGCGATCTGACTTTGTGGCTGGATATTAATGTGGAGGAGGGTTTGGCGAGGGTAAGGACTCGCGGAGGGTGCGATCGGATCGAGCAAGCGGATTTGAAGTTTCACCGCCTTGTGCAGCAAGGTTTTGCGGAGTTAGCCGAAGAAAATAAATCTCGAATTGTCCGGATAAATGCCGATCGGCCTGAATATGAAGTCGCTCAGGAAATTCAAGCTATTGTCACTCGCCGGTTAGAAGCTTGGGGATATTTAAATAATACGATTTCCGAAAAGTAGCGCTACATAATCTGTAGGGAAACGGCAATACGCTGTCCGGCTCCGGCAACTTACAATTTAACATTCTTAACTCAAAACAATTATTTAGCAGTCCATTAAAACACAATAACCTTTTGGTATTATAGCAACCGCGCCCGACGGTTAGGATATTCTTAATTACTGCTGAAATCCTAGATTTTCTTCCTTCTTCCTTCTTCCTTCTTCCTTCTTCCTTCTTCCTTCTTCCTTCTTCCTTCTTCCTTCTTCCTTCTTCC
>NZ_JAUBOV010000032.1:75345-76601 GCF_036700405.1 Microcoleus sp. T3_D1 | reverse complement strand
TCAGGAGTCTCACGCGCCTTTCATCCCACACCAACCGAAGCGGTATCGCGCGAGGGATTCCCGTCTGACTAGCTAAAATTGAAAGTCGATCGGGTTCCCAAAGCAGCTATCTAATATGTTAGGTGCTAAAGTTACTGCTAGGTAAACAAATCTGAAGCTGAAAGAAATTGTCAGCAATCTCGTTATCGAGCCTCGAAACTTAACTGAGTATGCTCTTAATTTAGATAACGCTGTCGGTAGCTATAAAGCTGTAATATTTCAGCGTCGTTTAGGATTAAATCAATAAAACTATGGGGAGCATCTCATATTTGTAAAAACACTTCTTCTGGCTCCTTCCTTATTCCTCTTTCCTTATTCCTCTTTCCTTATTCCTCTTTCCTTATTCCTCTTTCCTTCTGCCTCCTGCCTCAAAACTCCAATTTCTAGCTTGGCTGCAAAAGTGAGATTCTCCCTATCGATCGTTGCCCGATCGCCCTTAGCTCAAAATGGTGTTTCTGCCTGTAGGTATAACCTTTCTCCCAACTGCGGATGCTCAAACGAAAGTTCCCGCGCGTGCAAGTGTAGCCGCTTCCCAGCAGCCCGACATCCGTAAAGTCGATCGCCCAAAATCGGTATCCCCAACCCTCGAACATCCGCTGCATGAACCCTCAATTGATGCGTGCGTCCCGTCAGCGGCAAAAACTCGACGCGATCGCAATTTCCTTCCCTCGCCATTACCTGAAACCGAGTAACACTGGGTTTTCCGCACTCCCAATTGACTTGCTGGTAAGGGCGATTTTCGGGATCGCCCCAAAGTGGGAGTTCGATCGTCCCCGCATCAATTTTTACAGTAGCCGAAAGCACCGCTTCATAAACTTTGTGAACCTGCTTTTTTGCAAAGTGCTGCCTGAGTTGACTGCTAGTTTCTTTGTCCCGCGCCAATAGCAAAATCCCAGATGTTTCCAAGTCTAAACGATGCACGACTGTCAAATTAAAACTATCAGCTAACAAGTTACGCAAACGACTGAAAACACTATCTTGATTTTCAAAATAACGACCTGGAACTGACAGCAACCCAGAGGGTTTATTGACCGCAATCAACCATTTGTCTTCATAGATAATCGGTAGTATTTCGGTAACGGGCAAGATGCCCGTTCCACAAGAAATATGATGATTTGTGGGGAGTAGGGGTTGGGCTTCTAGCCCGCCCGCAACGGGCAAGATGCCCGTTCCACAAGAAATATGATGATTTGTGGGGAGTAGGGGTTGGGCTTCTA